>JBDTHD010000169.1:0-9701 GCA_039937075.1 Ginsengibacter sp.
ACCACTGCAATTTTCATTTGTTTATTTTTTTTATCTTGAGATGCAAAGAAAGCATAAAGATTTATCTTTAAAATCAAAGTTGCCGCTTATGACCAAAAAAATTGTTTATTTTTTATATTTTTTTCTATGCCTCAATGTAATTTCTAAGGGACAATTATATGAAGATTTTAGTGATGGCAATTTTACCGTAAATCCAGTGTGGACTGGAGATACTTCTTCATTCTTCATTAATAATTCTTTTCAGATTCAAAGTAAAAATTCAGTTGCGAATAGTAGCTTTTCAATAATTACAGAAAATAAACTTTCACATTCTGTGGAATGGCAATATTGGATGCGGCTGGATTTTAATCCCTCTTCTGCCAATTTTGTTGACACTTACTTAATGGCTTCTGACAGCTCATTGAACAGCAATTCAAACACCGGTTATTTTGTGAGGGCAGGAAATACAGACGATGAAATAAGCCTTTACCGCAGAGATAAAAATGGTATTGCCGTAAAGATTATCGATGGGGAAAACGGAATTTTAAACCATAGTAATAATATTTTAAAAATAAAAGTAACAAGGGATTCAGGTAGCCAATGGAATTTATATCGTGATGCTACAGAAACAGGAAATTCGTTTATACAAGAAGGAAGTATTAATGATGCAACTTACAATTCTTCTTTATGGTTCGGATTTTTAATAAAACAAAGTTCGCCCGGTTTTTTTCAAAAACATTTTATAGATAACATTGAAATAAAAAGTTTTGTTCCTGATATTTCGCCTCCGGAAATAATTTCAGTAACAGCAATTTCATCATCAAAAGTGGATGTTCTTTTTAATGAAACTATAGATAAATCAAGTAATATCTTTTCGAACTATTCAGCTAACAATGGATTGGGCATGCCCAATTCAGTAACTTTAGATGCGCAAAATCCTTTATTGGTTCATCTTACTTTTGATAATAAATTCACAAACGGTTATGCCTACACGCTAACGGTAAATGGTGTAAAAGACAATGCGGGGAACGCGATTATAAACGCATTGCCAACTTTTAGTTTTAATATTCCCAAACAATACGATATTGTAATAGATGAAATTTTCGCCGATCCTTCGCCTAAAGTGGGATTGCCAGGATATGAATGGATTGAACTTAAAAACACATCTGCATTTCCAATTAATTTAAAAGGTTGGCGTGTTAGCGACTTAACAGGAGCCAGTGGCGAAATGCCTGTTTTCATTTTACAGCCCGATAGTTTCGTGATTGTAAGTTCAAGCACAGCCTTAGCAGATTTATCTTTTTTTGGAAGAACAATAAGCGTTTCGAATTTCCCTTCCCTTGATAATGACAATGATTTAATTTCTATTTCCGATTCTTACGGAACAACAATTCATGCGGTTCAATATTCTTCGGATTGGTATCAAAATGAATTAAAAAAAGATGGCGGTTGGTCTTTGGAAATGATTGATACAAAAAATCCATGCGCTGGTTTTTCAAACTGGAAAGCGAGCAAAGACAATAGTGGCGGCACGCCTGCACGAAAGAATTCAATAGATGCAATTAACAAAGATGAAGACGGTCCTAAATTATTAAATGCTTTTGCCAGCGATCCTTCGACGATTATTTTGACGTTTAATGAACCTCTTGATATCATGAAAGCAGCCTCTTTAAATAATTATTCTTTTGACAATGGTTTATCAGCAATAAATGCAAAAGCCATTGCTCCTTTGTTTGATAAAATAATAATTACTATCGATAAATCCATTTCTGAAGGAATTATTTACAAACTAAAAGCAACCAATGTTTCAGATTGCTCCGGAAATGCAATAGGATTAAATAACGAAGCAAAATTTGGATTAAGCCAGGATGCAGACAGTTTTGACCTTGTTATCAACGAAATTTTATTTAATCCTTTGCCTTTAGGGGTTGATTATGTTGAGTTATACAATCGCTCCGACAAAATAATTAATCTTAGCAAAATATTTATTGCAAACCGAAACAGCAGTAGCCAGGTCAGTAGTATTAACCAGGTGTCAACGCAGAATTTTTTATTTTTTCCAAAAGACTTTGTTGCAATAACAACTGATCCTCAAATCGTGAAAAGCCAGTACATCACTAAAAATCCTGATGCAGTTTTAAAAATAAAATCTCTTCCTTCTTATTCTAATGATAAGGGGAATGTAATTATTTTAAATGACCAGGGCAATATGATTGATGAAGTGGAATATTCTGATAAATGGCATTTCCCGCTACTCCACAATACGAAGGGAGTTTCTTTAGAAAGAATCAATTACGATGAGCCATCTGTTCGGAATAATTTTCATTCCGCAGCTACTTCTGTTGGCTACGGAACTCCGGGATATAAAAATTCTCAGGATCACCAGGTTGAAAAAGTACATGGAGAGATAACTGTTTCTCCCGAAATCTTTTCGCCGGATAACGATGGTAATGATGATTTTGCAACTATTAATTACAGTTTTCCATCGCCAGGATATGTGGTCAATATTACGATTTTTGATGCTTCCGGAAGGCCAGTTCGTTACCTGGAACAAAATGCTTTAAGCGGCACTAAAGGTTACTATCGCTGGGACGGCTTAGATGATAAAAAAAGAAAATTGCCACAAGGAATTTATATAATTTATGCCGAGATATTTAATAAAGAAGGAAACAAAAAACAACTCAAGAATTCAATTGTGCTTGCGAGGAGAAATAATTAATCTGCATTTATTGAATTAAAAAATTATTAAAGTCAGTGCTGTCTCCATAAAAGATATCAAAATCAACAGTAGCTTTTATTCCGTCCACGCGGCCTTTCTCGCTATGTTGCCAAAATACCCATTTATTATCAAGTCGTGGTTTTTCAGGTTGCAGATAATGCGCAATCCAAAGCGGGTAATCCTCGAAGCCTATTTGAAAATACCGGTTGTAAAAATCAATATTGGTATAAAGTACCGGTTTTACTCCGTAATGTTGGCCCACTTCATCCAGCCACAACTTTACGGCCTTTTGCATATCGTTTACAGAAAGACCACGGCTTTTTTCAACGTCCAGCACGGGAGGCATGTCGCCAATCTTTAGATTTACAATCTGAATAAAATTTTGCACCTGCTTTTGCACATTTCTGTTGGGAATAAAGAAATGGTAGGCCCCTTTCGGAATATTTTCAGCTTCAGCCTGAAGCCAATTCCTTCGAAATTGTCCGTCCACTATACTGGTTCCCTCTGTAGCTTTTATAAAAACAAAGCCAATTTTAATACCATTGTCTTCCATGCTTTTCACTTCTTTCCAATTAATGGTACTTTGATAGCGGCTCACATCTATGCCGTGAATCTCATAACCTTTAGGAATTTCAATCTGGAAACCGGGGTAAAAAATATGTGGAGGTAAAATGAATAAGTTAACCAGAAAATAAGCGGCAAGAATTATCGCGCAAAGAGCCCCAAAGATTTTAAAAAATGAACCTGATTTACGTTTCTTTTTTCTTGCCACAGAGGATTTTCTTGATATTGATGCAATTTTTATTGCGACCTGTTTTTGCAAACTTAAGGCCATTATTAATTCCTGTTTTAATAAAATAATTTTCAGAATATACTTTTACCCCGCTGAAAACCAAAATAAAGGAAAATTTGAATTATTCTTGTAGCCAGAAATAATACTTAAGATTACCAAAAAAGTTGATTTTTGATTTATCCGCGCTCAAAATTTTGCTTTTTAATAAAATTTTCTATTTTTTATTTTAATAATTAATAAAATATATCGTATGTATAATTACTTTATAAATAAGTATGTTAACTGATAAATTTAATTTTCTTCACTTCGTTTTAACGTCCATTTAACCCGAAAGCTTGCATTTTCAGGTTTTGAAGATTAGATTTGCATGGTTTTTGACTAATAAGGGTTGATTTAAAAATAAATCAAAAATAGAGTTCAACATTTTTATTAAAACCAAAAGTATCCCATAAAAAAATAACGGCGTTTTTATAAACGTGAATAAATATTTGACTCGAAAAAATTCGTAATGAAAAATATTCAATCAAAGAGCTTATTACCGTTGATTATAATCTTATTTATAATTGGCTTTACTACTTCGGCAAAAACTATTTTTGGATTTTCCGATCATAATTTTTCTGATTCCACAATGGATTCTTTATCTAATTCTGCTCTTGCAGAAAGTACAATCGTAAAAAATCCTGCTCATGTTATGTTTCCCGAAGTTTTAAGTGAACATCGTGATGAAAGCAAAGATTACATTAAGCAATATGCACGGAAACAGCATGATTTTATTATGTTTATGTTTAGCAGGGGTAAAAATTATTTTCCCAAAGCGGCTAAAATATTCACAGAATATGATGTTCCAACAGAGTTGCAAATGCTTCCTGCATTAGAATCTAATTTCCATGCTGATGCAATTTCGCACGCAGGCGCAGTCGGTTACTGGCAATTCATGAGCGAGCTTGCTCACGATTATGGACTGCGTACCGGAGCAAAAAATGATGAAAGAAAAAATTTCACCAAATCAACGATAGCCGCTGCGAAATTTTTTCGCGACCAGCTTAACTTTTTTAACGACGATTTATTGCTAGCTGTCGCTGCCTATAATTGTGGCACAGGCGGAGTAAGAGTGGCAATAAAAAAATCTCATGTCTCTGATCCTGATTTCTGGGATGTAAAACAATACTTGCCTAACGAAACGAGGATTTTTGTGATGAAATTTATAGCTTTAAACGTGATTTCTGCTAATTACGCGAAGTTTGTACATCACAAATTAAATTTTAATGAGCCAACTTTAATTCAATTGGCCTTTAGAGATTCTTCTAAATCGAATAGTGATGTGGTGTTAGCTCAAAATCCAATGTAAAAAGAAAACGATTCATTTTTTACAGGTTATCTTTGGATCATGCCGCAGGTGAATTACAACGACGCTTTTAATTTCTTATCCAAGCTTACGCTTCGCAGGGTTTGGAATGCCACAAAGGTTTATACAAGCTATTATCTTACGCGTCTAATAAAAAAGCCAGTCCAATGGGGATTACCTATTTCAATTTCATTTGAGCCTACGACATCCTGCAATCTCAAATGTCCTGAATGCCCAAGCGGCCTAAGAGAATTTTCAAGGCCACGCGGTATGTTGAAAAAAGATTTTTTTGCAAAAACGATTGACGATATATCTAAAGACATTTTATACCTTATATTTTATTTCCAGGGAGAGCCTTATCTAAATAAGAACTTCCTTGAAATGGTTTCTTACGCTTCTTCTAAAGGATTGTACACGGCCACCTCTACCAATGCACATTTTCTTACAGATGACATGGCCAGGAAAACCGTAGAAAGCGGTTTGGACAGGTTAATCATTTCTCTAGACGGAACGACACAAGAAGTGTACGAACAATACCGCCGCGAGGGAAACATGGAGAAAGTGATTCAAGGCGCAAGAAATATAGTAAAATGGAAAAAAGAATTAAAAAGCAAAACACCATTTGTGTTTTTTCAATTTTTGGTAGTTCGGCCTAATGAGCACCAGGTAGAAGATGTAAAAAAACTGGCAAAAGAAGTGGGCGTGGACGAGGTGAGATTTAAGACTGCACAGATTTATGATTATGAAAATGATCCGAACCAATTGATTCCTAAAAATGAAAAATTTAGCCGCTACAAAAAAAATAAAGATGGCAAACAGGTTTCAAAAAATAAACTGCAAAATCATTGCTCAAGATTGTGGGAAGCCAATGTAATTACATGGGACGGAATGGTAGTTCCATGCTGTTTTGATAAAGATGCAACGCATCGTTTGGGAGATCTAAAAAAGGAGTCCTTCAAGGAAATCTGGCATAATAAAAAATACAAACAATTTAGAAAAGACATCACGGACAGCCGCAAAAACATTGATATCTGCGCTAATTGCAGCGAAGGTTTGTCAGTTTGGAAATAACAAATATTTGTTCGTTTACTGTAAAATATTCTGATACTGTACGGTTTCAGAAAAGAAAAGCGAAGACAACTTTATAAAGCGTTTAATTAGTATTTTTATTAAATGGACAGATTTAATAATAGTTTTAATTGATGAATCATATTTCACATTTATCAAAAGATAAAAAACTTAAAAAATTAATAGATTCGCAACCGGTTTTTGTTTTAGAAAAAAGAAATAAAGTTTACCTCCGTTTGTGCTCTTCCATTTTGAGTCAGCAACTAAGCACAGCCGTTGCAAAAGTTTTATACAACAGGTTCCTTGGATTATATAATGGCAAAGAACCCACACCAAAACAAATTTTAGAAATTCCCGTGGAAACGTTTCGCAGCATTGGTTTTTCGAATGCAAAAGCTTCTTACGTTCATAATGTTTGTCGGTTTTTTATTGAAAATAAAATCACCGACGCACAATTGCATAAAATGAGCAATGATGAAGTAATTCATTTGCTTACGGAGATAAAAGGTGTTGGCAAATGGACAGTAGAAATGATTTTAATGTTTACTCTTGGCCGCGAAGATGTTTTTGCATTGGACGATCTTGGTTTAAAACAGGGTGTCGTCAAATTATACAATCTTAAAGAAACGGATAAAAAATTGTTACTTAAAAAAATTGAAAAAATCTCTTTAAAATGGAGCCCATACCGCACTTATGCTTGCCGCTATTTATGGAATTGGAAAGACAATCCGCCGGAGTTATAAAAACTATTTTTCTAAAAACTCATTGCCAGTAAACGAACAATTAAAGCATATTTCTATTTTCCTTTATGTGGCTCGTCTTTTTTAATTAAAGGATTGTTCAGCCCGTTAACCACATTATCAACTACTGCAAAACCCTGGAGCTTTGAAAAGAATTGTGTAAGTGTTTTGCAACCATAAGTGCGTACGTCAAAGCTCGGATCAAGCTTTCTCAGATTAATTCCTAAAGTAGAAATATAAGCCTCATTGCTTTCATTAATGCTCATGTCGTAAGCTTTATTAATAAGATTTCTATTGACGTTGTTAGCTGTTTTAGATTTTTGTTTTTTTATTTTTTCTTTCTTTTCCGGAGTTTCTGCAGTTTCATTTTTGGGTTCAAGGTTTTCAACGTACGTAAAAATTTCGCACGATTTTACAAAAGCGCCCGGCGTCTTTTCTTCGCCGATTCCCATTACAAAAATTCCCGCTTCTCTTATTCTTTTGGCCAATCCCGTATAATCACTATCGCTGGAAACAATGCAAAACCCATCTACCAATCCGGCGTGCAAAATATCCATTGCGTCGATAATCAAAGCGCTGTCGGTGGAGTTTTTGCCGGTTGTGTAAGAAAACTTTTGTATCGGGTTGAAAGCCATTTCATTCAGTTGGCTTTTCCAGTGGTTCATGTGTTGCGTGGTCCAATCGCCATACACCCGGCGAATAGTTACTTTTCCATATTTGGAAGCTTCTTCCAAAACCAAATCCATCATTTTTGATTGTGCATTATCACCGTCTACCAGCAGCGCAATTCTATTATTTTTTACTTCCATATTATTTTTTATGAGTACAAAAATAGGTTTTACAATTCATAAAGAAATTAAGCTCATTTAACCGAATCCTAATAAAGAAAAGTTCAGTATTTTTAACGCTCTTGTTACACGGGATAAAAACATAAACATTTGAGATGAAAAAAAAGAACTGGTATTTATTAACTGTTTTCATAGGGTTTATCCTGATAATTGCAGGAATTTATAGCTTGGACGAAGCCATTTTAAAAAAGAATTCCTCCAGGATTGGGATACAATCACTGATGATGGTTTTCTGGATTGCTTTTACTATCGGCAACATTCTTCTATACAGAAATGAAATCAGGAAAAGCAAAACACAATAAAAAATCTACAAAGTGTTTTTTAAAATATTTTAAAATATTTCATCAAAATTCGGTTCCCGGTTTCAGATTTATATAGGATTTTTATTTCTTTTCATTAATTTGAATATTTTATCTTTGGCATTAAACCTTTTTTATGAAGTTCATTGTTTCCTCTTCTCAATTATTAAAGCACGTTCAACAAATAAGTGGCGTTATCAGCTCCAATACGGTTTTGCCGATTTTAGAAGATTTTCTTTTTGAAATAGATAAAAACAAGCTTACTATCGTAGCTACCGACCTGGAAACAGTTATGAAAATACACATGGATGTAGAGGCGAAGGAGAGCGGGAAGGTTTGTATTCCTGCAAAAATTCTGCAGGATTCTCTCAAAAATATTGCTGAACAACCGCTTACTTTTACTATTGATAAAAATAATGGTATTGAAATTACCAGCGACAACGGTAAGTATAAAGTGATGGGCGAAAATGCGGATAATTTTCCAAAAGAACCTTTGGCTGATGAATCCAATTCTTTTACGATGCCTTCTTCAGCTTTAGTTTCAGCAATTAATAAATGCATTTTTGCCACCAGTTCTGATGAACTTCGCCCCGCAATGACTGGAATGTTTTTTGAGCTTTCTAAAAAAGGAATTACAACGGTAGCTACAGATGCTCATCGGCTCGTTCGTTTTTCCAGGACTGATGTTTCTACGCCGGAAACTGCAACATTTGTCGTTCCGAAAAAACCGCTTAATTTATTAAAAAATGTGTTGCCCAATACCGATGCTGAATTAACTATTTCTTACAACAGCAACCATCTTTTTGTAGAACAGGATGGCGTAGAACTGGTTTGCCGCTTGATTGACGCGAGGTTTCCTGATTATAAAGTAGTAATTCCTACTGATAATCCATACAAGCTGACACTGAATAAAAATGATTTTCAAAATGCGTTGCGCAGGATAAATGTTTTCAGTAATAAAAGTACCAACCAGGTTGCATTAGCCATAACGGGAAGCGAATTACAACTTTCTGCGCAGGATGTTGATTTTAGTTTTGAAGGAAACGAGCGGATGAATTGCCAGTATGATGGAGAGGATTTGCAAATCGCTTTTAATGCTAAATTTTTAATTGAAATGTTGAGCGCTGTTGATACTACAGAAATAGTAATAGAATTAAGCACGCCTACCAAAGCGGGAATTATAAAACCAACTGAGCAACAAGAAAACGAAGAATTATTGATGCTGGTGATGCCGCTGATGCTGAATAATTAAGGATATTTTTTTTTAAGTTGTTTAATTATTTTCTCATTTTATTTTCATATTTGATTTTCCGCAATCGGAATTCGGTTCCTAAAAGTATTTTATACAACGCAGTTTCGGTCTTGATAAAACATTAGATGACATTATTTATCATTAGCCAGAATTAATTTTCGACTGATTATTACAAGCGTAATTGATGATACCATTGCAAACAGCAGATAAGAAAACCAAGACATAAAATAAGGATTTGCCAATACGTCTCTTATGGTAAAACCAACCGGGAAATAGAGAATTAAAATTGCAACGACACTGAGTTTGTAGTTAATTCGTGAGACTTCAAAAGCATTAACAAAAATAAATACAGAAGCCGCTAATACTATTGCTGATCCGAATACCCAAAAAAGACCACCAAAACCCATCAGCAGCGCAATTAGTGCGATAATCATAGCAATAGTAAATTTTTCATTTGGCACCATTAAAAAGATAAACGATAAAAAGGTTAGAATTCTAAATATGGGAATTATATATTTCATTTTCTTTGTCAAGAAATAAAAGATTATCTTCTGAATGCATAGGGTTGCCCACTTTTCGAAAGGTTGCAATCCTATTGTGATAAAGCAATTAACTTCTATAAATTATTCTGTTCTAAGCTTTCGTATAATTAATGAAA
>JBDTHD010000170.1:0-3148 GCA_039937075.1 Ginsengibacter sp.
TTTTCCATTTTGGCAGCCAGGTCTTTGCCATCTTTTACATTAACCAAAAATCCTGTAATTCCATCTTCTACTATTTCTTTACAACCGGTAGTATTGGTAGTAACGATTGGCTTTTCCATACTTGCGGCTTCGAGTAAAATATTGGAAGCACCTTCCCGATAAGAAGGCAACACAATACAATTTGCTTTAGCAATATATTTTCGGATATTCTTTTTTTCGCCTTCATAATCTATAATTCCTTCTACTATCCAATTCTGCAATTCCGATTTTGAAAGAGTATTTGATTTTAAATTTTGATACCAAAAAGGGCCAATAACATTAAATAAAATTTCAGGATACTTTTTCCGCAATATTCTTGCAGCTTCTACAAATTCAAAAATGCCTTTATCCTTTATTAATCGTCCGATAAAAAGAAATACGAATGCACTTTCCTCGTTTCCTTCGTTATAAATCGGGCTAAATTTTTCATAATCTACACCGGAGCCGGGAATACTTTTTGCAACTTTCTCGGATACAAATTTGTTGCTCAGAAATAAATTTAAATCATCCGGGTTTTGAAAAAAAACCTTTTTTGTTTTGCTTAATGCAAAGCGATAAAAAATCCTTGCTATCCGGTAGGCTATATTTTTACTTGTAAACAAAGGGCCAACCCCTGTAATATTTGTTATGGTTGGAATGTCTAAAAAACGAGTGATAATATTACCAAATATCGCTGGTCTGATACTAAAAGTAAGACAAACATCAGGCTTTATCTTTTTTAAAGCCCAGTATAAACTGAAGATATATTTGAAAACTTTTATTGGGTTTAAAATACCTGAACCAATATTAATAACATGCAAGCCCGTCTTCTCAACCTGCTCTACAAAACTATTTGTATGGGTAAGAATAGTGACATCATATCCTTGCTCCATAAGTTGTTTCATCAGGCCGTCTCTCATGGTATAAGTCGAGAAAAGTCCATTTTCAATAACAGCTATTTTCTTATTTTTAAATTGATCAGTACTCATTGATACACCTTTTTATACCACACTTCCATTGATAATAGAGTCCACAATATTTTAGCTCTTTTTTCACCAGATATTTTTATTTTTTTGGTTAAAATATTTTCAACAAAATTCTGTTGAAAAAAGTTGTTACAAAAATTATTATTTCCAGAAAGATAATCAAAAACAACATCTTTCAATTCACCATCTATCCAATTTTTTAAAGGAATTTCAAAACCTCTTTTGGGTTGATGAATCAACTCGACCGGAAGGTAATTCCCCGCTAACTTTCTAAGTAAATATTTTGTAGTCTTTCCATTTATTTTGTAACCATCATTGATTGAGGGAATATATTCTAAAAGCTCTTTGGAGAGAAACGGACTTCTTCCTTCCAGCGAATTGGCCATCGTTGCAATGTCGATCTTCACCAAAAAATCGTCACAAAGGACCGTATCAAAATCAAGGTTCATAATTTTTTTTAATCCTGATAAATCGCTGTCTGCTATTTTTCCAAAATCATCTTTAACAGGTTTGAGATAATCAAATCCGGGATCAATAAAGTATTGTTGATAATCTTCAAAAATATCCACGCCTGCGGATAAATAAATTTCTAAATCAGACTTAGAAGCCAAAGAGGTTAAACGATATAAATAATTATACAGCGATTTTTTATTATTTGCGATGGGCAATACCTTGTTTAAAACGTAGGTTGTTTTTTTTAAAAAAAGATTTTTTTTAAAAAAATCGTATTTGCTAAATGGCACAAATCTTCGATACCCACCAAACAACTCATCGGCACCATCGCCATTTAAAATTACGGTGACAAATTTTCTCGCTTCGCGGCTTACGTAAAAAGCGGGAATAGCTGAACTGTCAAAAAAAGGCTCTCCATAATTGCACAAAATATTTTCTACATCAGCCTGGAGGTTTTTAAAAGAAATTTTTATTTCGTTGTGATCGGTTTTGTATTTTTCGGCCACCAATCTTGCCAGAGGTGCTTCATCATATTCTCCATCAAACGAAACGGTAAAAGTTTTTAAACTGGTTTGATATTCGCTTGCGACAGCCGTTACCAGGCCACTGTCAATGCCGCCGCTAAGAAAACAACCCACTTCCAAATCGCTTGATTCCAATCTCCGTTTTACTGCCTGGTGAAGAAAGTGGTCAGTTTTTTGTAAACTTTCTTCCCGCGAATCATTAGATTGCTTTTTATAAAAATTGTTGATATTCCACCAGCGCGTTTCGTTGATAGAAAGTGTTTTGCAATCAATAATTAAAAAACTTCCCGCTCTCAATTCAGTAACATTTTTATAAGGAGTAAACTGGCGATAAAAAGAGCCGAGACGTAAATACTGATAGAAATTTTTATTTTCAATTTCAAGAGGAACCATTGTTTTCAAACAGTTCAGTTCGCTTGCAAAGGCAAATTTCTTGTGATCGAAAAAATAGTAAAAAGGCTTTTTGCCCGCGCGATCGCGCGCAATAAATAATTGATCTTTTATTTTATCATAAATTACAAAAGCAAACATTCCATCAATAAAATCAAGAAAGTCTGTCCCAAAACGATCGTACAAAAGCAGCAGCGTTTCTGTATCAGAAGATGTCTCACCTTTTAAATCAAATTTTTGTCTTATTTCCTGGTGGTTATAAATTTCACCGTTAAAAATAATGGTATATTTTTCACCGAGATGCATTGGTTGTTTGCCGCAAGAAATATCAAGGATTGAAAGCCGTAAATGAAATAGATCAACATTCCTATACTGGAAGCCGTTATGCTCATCAGGTCCACGATGGCCTAAGGTTTTAATTACCTGCTGATAAGAAAATGAAGAATTTATAGCCCCGGCAATTCCGCACATTTTTTTACTGGATTAATTTATTTGGCAAAATAACTTTATTATTCATTAACCTTTCAATAATACTCCTGAACCAAAAGCTCGTAGAATAAAAATCTTAAGTATTTATTTGTTTACTGGCTGTTCAAATATTATGCTAACGAAGGCTGCAGCAAAATTAGTTTTCCTTCTTCCCCATTAAACAATTCTTTTTTTGCTGCACGTTCTTTTACTTTTTCATAAATAAGGAACAAAGAGATAGAATAAAATGGGAGACAAGGAATTTTATATCGCACCAGCGTGCCAAAATTTAAAGTACTTGCTCCAACA
>JBDTHD010000171.1:0-2630 GCA_039937075.1 Ginsengibacter sp.
TCAAAAGAAGTAAAAGATATTTTTGAAAAATCAGGCTTCGCCTCTGAGATAAGAAAAGATATTTATGGCAACGCAAGAATGGTAAAAGCTGGCTAATATAGAAGATGAATACTTCTATCAATTTCCCTCGCCTTTAAAAGGTGATAAAAACAAAGCAACCGATTGCGCTTTCAAATTAAATTTTGTAACGCTAAGTTTGTTTACATAAACTACTACAATGAAACCTCAAGATGAAGTTTTGGCGGCTTATAACTTGTCAAGAAACAATTCAGAAATAGAGCCTATAAATAATGGGCTTATTAATTCAACCTGGCTTGTAAAAAATTTAGATCAATCTTATATTTTGCAAAAGGTTAATGACAATGTGTTTAAAGACCCCACTGCCATTGCCAGCAATATTAGATTGATTTCGGATTACTTAAAAATGCACGATCCTGGTTATTTATTTATTGCTCCCAAAAAAACAAAAGACGGTGAAGAAATGAAGTACATCGAAGATGACGGATATTTTCGTCTTTTTCCTTTTGTTAAAAATTCACACACCATAACGACAGTTGAAAAACCGCAACAGGCTTTTGAAGCGGCAAAAAAATTTGGCGAATTTACCAAACTATTATCCGGATTTCCTGTAGAAAAACTACAAACTACGTTGCCGGATTTTCATAATCTTACACTTCGGTATCAACAATTCTCAGAAGCGTTAAAAACCAAAAATAAAATACGTTTACAACAATCAAAAGAATTAATTGAATTAATTACAACACATAAAAGCATTGTTGAAACGTACGAAAATATTTTGCGCAATCCTTCTTTTAAGTTACGTGTGACCCATCACGATACCAAGATAAGCAACGTTTTATTTGATGATAATGACAGGGGTTTATGTGTGATTGATCTGGATACAGTAATGCCTGGATATTTTATAAGCGACATAGGCGATATGATGCGGACTTACCTTTCACCCGTAAATGAAGAAGAAAAAGATTTTTCTAAAATTGAAGTCAGGGAAGATTATTTTAAATCCATTTGGGATGGTTACATGGGCCAAATGAAAAAGGAATTGAACGAAGAAGAGAAACACCATTTTATTTATTCGGGGAAATACATGATTTACATGCAGGCATTGCGTTTTATTACCGATCATTTAAATAATGATGTCTATTATGGTGCAAAATATGAAGGGCAAAATTTTGTAAGAGCGGGAAATCAAATGGTTTTATTGCAAAGACTAATTGAAAAAGAAAAAATATTTCAGAAGTTGATTGCTGACTAAAAAGCTTGTCGAACGAAGAATAAGATTTTTGATTATTCCTGCCCGAATGAATTCGTTCAGTCGGGTGTTGCTTTTCTATTCAAAGAATATTCAACCGCAAAAAACAAAAAAATGGACAGAATCAAATGGGGGATTATTGGCTGCGGCGACGTTACGGAAGTAAAAAGCGGGCCTGCTTTTAATAAAGTAAGTAACTCTTCGTTGGTAGCTGTGATGCGCAGAGATGCGGCAAAAGCGAAAGATTATGCATATCGCCATGGAGTGCCAAAATGGTACAATGATGCAAATGATTTGATCAATGACGAAGAAGTAAATGCTATCTATATAGCCACTCCGCCTTCTTCACATGAAGAATTTGCGTTAGCTGCTATCAATGCAGGGAAACCGGTTTACATTGAAAAACCAATGACGTTGAATTATGCTTCTGCCAACATGCTCGCAAAAATTGCCACGGAAAAAAATATAAAATTATCAGTGGCTCATTATCGGCGCGGACAGCCTCTTTTTAATAAAGTAAAACAATTAATTAAAGAAAAGGAAATCGGAGAAATTCGTTTTGCAAAATTAGAATTTTACAAAAGTCAGTTGGCAAATGAAGCGCTTACTATTCCCAAAGTTGTCTGGAGAATAAATCCTGAAATATCGGGCGGAGGCTTGTTTCACGATCTTGCGCCACACCAGTTGGATCTGATATACTGGTTTTTTGGCGATATAGAAAAAGCTTCAGGATATTCTACGAACCAGGCAAAATTTTACAATGCTGACGACATAGTTTCAGGAGATATTTTATTTAAATCGGGAGTACTTTTTAACGGATTGTGGAATTTCAATATTGCAAAAGAAGATGAAAAAGATCTTTGCGAAATTTATGGTTCGGAAGGAAAATTATCTTTTCCAATATTTGAACATAAAAAAATAGAGATCATAAAACAAGGTAAAACTGAAATAATTCCTTTTGAACCTTTGGAACATGTTCAGCAACCATTGATACAAAAAGTTGTTGATTATTTTTTAGATAAAGGCCCTAATCCATGTAGCGGAGAAGATGCTGCGTTGGTGATGAAATTAATGGATGCTTTTACGGAGAAATAAAAAATAATTTTAGCGATATTTCGAGGTATCCAAAATATCTAACTTTAATCGGGGAATAATATTTTATTAAATTCTTTTGTAGTTATAACCTGCAGCAATGAGTTTTGAATGCTTTTAAAATCTTTTATATTGGAAGTAATAAAATAATCCATTTGATGATGCAGCGCTATTTCGTAAAGTAAAGCGTCTTCAAAATCCGGGGGATCTTTTATCAACGATTTATTTACTAAAGATGGCAAGCAAGACAGGAAATTTATTTTCTTAT
>JBDTHD010000172.1:0-3385 GCA_039937075.1 Ginsengibacter sp.
ATCGGATAACTCCATCTATAACTACAAGAGGTCCTCCGGGATTATTAATTGAAGCACCTCCACGCAGTATAATAACCGGACTGGCACCGGGCTGTCCTGTGGCATTGACTACCTGCAATCCGGAAATAGTTCCCTGCAAAGCGGAGCCAATATTTGCACGAGGAGTAGATGCCAATACATTATTATCTAATTTAGAAATAGACGTAGTCACATTGCTTCTATTTTGAGTTCCATATCCAACCACAACAACTTCCCCCAACTTATCTGTAGAAACGTGCAAAATCACATTGATAATTGCAGAGTTTTCCACTTTAACCTTTTGCGAAGAATAACCAACAAAGGAAAAATTCAGAACATCACCTGGAGCAACATCAATACTATAAGTACCATCTGCAATAGTTTGAGTGCCCTCGGTTTTTCCTTGAATTATAATGCTTACCCCCGAAAGGTGATTGTTACTTTCATCGGTAACCGTACCGGAAACTTTTTTTACCTGTGCCCATCCTGATGCAGCGATAAAAAAGCATCCTATTAAAAGCAAGAATTTTAAATAAACAGATTTCATGGAATTAATTTAAAAATTTGTATTATTATTATGTATGACATAACGAAAATAAAACGTTAATTTTATACCGCCAAATAAAATTTAGCTTTTCTTTAAAATATTATTTTTTGATAAGTAATTATACATTTACACAAATCATCCTATTATTTATGAATTCAGCCATATTTAAAAAAAATCTAAAAACAATTGATACTTCCTCTTTAGTGGATAAAGTAGAGAAAAGACTGGTAGAAATATTGCAACAAAAGAAATTGAAAATTGGCGATTCTATTCCTAAAGAATTAGAACTGTCAGAAACGCTTGGCGTAAGCCGTACGGTTATCCGTGAAGCTTTGCTACGTTTGAGAATGATGGGGCTGATAGAGTCTAAAAAGAAAAAAGGAGCGGTGATTACCAGTCCCGATCTTTTTGCCATCATGAGTAAAAGCATGAATCCGCATATATTAGACCAGGAAACTTTGAAAGAGATTTTTGAAATAAGATTAGTATTGGAAATAGGCATGGCTGATTTTCTTTTTAAAAGAAAAACAGAAAAAAATATAGAAGAATTGAAAAAAATTGTAAGCAAAGAACCGGAAATTACGGATCAGCATTTATTCAACATCAGCCACGAGATTGCCTTTCATGGAAAATTGTATGAAATAACCGGGAATGAAACCATGAAAAAGTTTCAGAAAATGTTGCTGCCGGTTTTTGATTATGTGCATCACAGTGGTTTGCTGGGTAAACCCATTACGTTAAAAAAATTCGTTTCCCATAAAGAACTGGTGAATATATTAGATAAAGGCACACCGGAATTATTCCGAAACGCTATGCGTTATCATCTGGAAAATCATTTCGCACGAATATTTGAGTAAAGCAAATTTGAAAATTTGAAAATGTAAAAATAGGAATCTCAATTATCCCTGTCCGAATGTTCGTTCAGGCAGCTATTGTTTTACTATTCACACTTGCCGAAGCTAAATAATTTGCATATACCTAATACTGTTATATTCAAAAAGATGAACCGGCCAACAAGCAGTAAACAAAGAAATAACATGAATTTGTATTCTGTCAAAAACCTGTAAGGTTTCCATCGCGCAAACGCCAGGACGCAAACCTTACAGGTTTTAAACAATTCCCGTTTTTATTAAATAATTTTACCCTTTGCATTTTTTATTCAAACAGTTAAAAAAATTATACAATCAAATTGAAATCCTTTACTTGTCCAAACAAAATTCGTGCATCTAAATTTTATAGCTATCGGATCACACTCTTATTTCTGGGTTTGTTTTTTTTTATGACCGCCAGGTCTTTTGCACAGCAGGATTCCTGTCACATAAGAATCAGTCTTTTAACAGCTACGCCCGGTGGCGAATTGTACACCACTTTTGGTCATAGCGCTTTGCGCATAACCGACTCCGTTAGAAACACGGACGTTGTTTATAATTACGGCACTTTCAATTTCGAAGAACCCAATTTCTACCTGAAATTTGTAAGAGGCAAACTTCCATTTTATTTATCTGCCGATGATTTCGATAGTTTTATGGTAGAATATGAAGAAGAAAACCGTGGTGTTACCGAACAGGTTCTAAACCTTACTTGTGCTGAAAAAGCCAATATACGAATGATGCTGCTGGTGAACATGTTGGGAAACAACAGGGGCTATAAATATGATTTTACGTTTGATAATTGTACTACTCGACTTAGGGATCTTATTGAAAAAGCTTCTGATTCTACGGTTAGATTTGGACAGGTAATAAATACGAAAGTGACTTTTAGAAATCTTATTTATGAATACCTTGATAAGAACGATCAGCAATGGAGCAAGTTGGGTATTGATATTTTGTTGGGAAGCAAAATGGATGTTGCGGCTACACCTTACCAGGTAATGTTTTTACCGGAGTACCTGATGAAAACCCTGGATAGCTCAACCATCAGTGGCAGGGAATTGGTTTCTGAGAAACATTCGTTAATCACGCAAAAGTATGTTCCACATATAAAAGAAAATTTGACTCATCCGTTTTTTCTGTTTGTGTGCCTGTTTGTAATCATTGCTTTTTTAAGCTTTTCTAAAAATAAACCCACACAAAAAATTCTTGCATCGTTTGATGGTTTTTTATTCTTCATCACAGGCCTGCTGGGAATTTTGGTTCTTTTTATGTGGTTTGGAACAGACCACATCATGTGTGGTAATAATCTGAATATAGTATGGGCGTGGCCAACGAATGTTGTTGCAGCATTTTACATTCATTCCAAAAAAAGTTGGGCAAAAAAATATTTTATTATTTATGCTGTTTTTAATATTCTTCTCATCATTTTCTGGAAAGCGATTCCGCAACATTTTAATACCGCGCTCATTCCCATTATCTCTCTTCTTATCTTCAGAAGCTTAATTTCTCAATACCGTAAAAAATAATTGAATGCCCTACATTAATTTTCAAAACAAAAAAATATTTTACAGAATTGAGGGAAAAGGAAACCCGGTTTTATTACTACATGGTTTTGGTGAGGATGGCAATATATGGAACCAACAAATCAGCGCGCTTACAAAAAATAACCTGCTCATTATTCCAGACCTTCCGGGAAGCGGAAAGTCTGAAATGCTTTCTGGAAATATGGGCTTAGAAGATTATGCGGAAGTTGTAAAAGCCATAGCGGATGACGCCATTTTTAAAAATGAAAAAGAAAATCAGTTTTGCCTTATTGGCCATAGTATGGGAGGATATATTACACTTGCGTTTGCAGAAAAATATTCACAACTTTTAAATTCATTCGGACTTTTTCATTCGTCCGCATTTTCCGATACTGATGAAAAAATCGCTGTACGTAGAAAAGGCA
>JBDTHD010000173.1:0-6538 GCA_039937075.1 Ginsengibacter sp.
CCTGCTACGTTATAAGTAAAGGGAAGAAGAAGTGTTGTCTCGTTATTTTCCAGATTAATTTCTGCCAACGACATTTTCCCTTCGTCGTTTCTGACAGCAGAAATTATTTTTTTATCCCCGTAAAATTTGGGATAAGTATAAAATAATTTTTCAGGATTGGGAAGCTGCCGGATTAACTTTCCTGATTTGGCATCTACAATACGCAGGTTGCATTTTCCCGAAGCGGGAACATTCACCACAACAATTGAATGTCCATCGTCGCTGATGTCTGGAGAAAAATATTTTGTTTTAAAAGACAGCGTTTGTTCATGCCCGTTAGTAACATCAATTATCTTTAAATTACTGTAATCCCGGTAACCCCAGCGAACATCCGGTTGAAAAGAGGTGTAAACAATTTTACCATTTCGGTAGCTGAAATAATCGTTAAGTGTATAATCCTGAGCCCTGATTTTCTTTTCTGTTTTTCCTTTTCGGATTACAAATTCAGGAACACTTTTATAGGTATTTTTTATAAAAATTATAGAACCGTCCTCAGTAAACGAAGGAAATTGCTCATTTTTAAATTTGCCCAATGAATTTTTATTGACAACTTTTGCCGGAATATTAAATTCTTTTTTAAAAAAATCAATAGTGTTATTCCTGAAAGTAACGTAGCTGATTCCGGAATATTTTTTTATCGCGCGTTGAAAAGGATAAAACAAACCTTTATAAGCCGCCGCATCGTGGGTTACCTTTTCCCAAAAATCATCACCATATTTTTGACGCCCATAGGATACTAATAAATAGCCGAGCGTATAATGATCCGGAACGAAATCTTTCAAAGAACCATTTCGCAATTTCATCCAACTATAATTTTTTCCTACTTTCCAAAGAGAACGGTAATCGTCAAAAAAATCCGGCAATCTTCCACGACCCTGATCGCTTAAATTGGTTTCATTATAGACCGCATCTCCTTCATAAAACCAATTGGGAATCGCCGCATTATTCGCCAACGCCTGTCCCTCTTCTCCAAAAATAAGATACATCACTTTTGAAAGTCCGACGTTAAAATTATTATTCTGTTCTACATGGCGGTACTCGTGAATCGTAAGCTGGTCAGGCCATGGAAGACTTCCCATTGCAAAACTATTTTGCTCAGGCGTCAAATAAAATTCACTTCGAAAAGGGCCTAAGCTTACATAAGCATTAGAAACGGTTGTGTGATTTTGCAGAACAATATTTATTTTTTTGGAATGGTTGCCAATTGTTTTTTCTGTCGGTTTTCTAATATATGAAATGACATTTGTAATCCTGTTAGCTACCGAATCAAGCCCCTGCGGGAATATAACTCTCAAGTTCTTAGTATTAATTTGTTTCCATTTTACCGAAGCCGGATCCCCACCAAAAGTTTGCGAAAAGGAGCGCGTAAAGAGAAAAATAAAAAACAGCAGGTACAGGAATCTTCGTAAATAAGACATACAACTTTTTAAAGAATAAAGATAGTAATATGTTTATCCAATCTTTATGTAACATTTTTACAAATCAGCAAAAAATGAAATTTATATGAAGTAAATGAGGCCGCGAAAATCTTTCTAAATAAAATTTATACTTTTAAGGTATCATTCATCGTTTTAAAAAACATGTCGCTGTTCTCTAAACAAATAAAAAATCTTTTACCGGCCATTATTTTAACGGCCGCGCTATTTTGTTTTTCGTGTAAAAAAACGATCAAAAATATATCACAAACAACACTAGAAAAATATTTTTCAACCTACGTCATAGGAAACAATTTTACGGTAACTCTCGCCAAAGACAGCAGCGATGACATTACCAACACTTTTGATGGTTATACTTTTGTTCTTTTACAAACCGATCTTTACCACGGGCCTCTAAAAGCCACTTATGGATCCCAACAATACATGGGGACCTGGGCTTCTAACGATGATTATAGCAAACTTGACATTTCACTACCAGACTCCATCCCACAATTCAAATTCCTTTCGCGAAGCTGGCGATTTACAAAAAAATCAAATCCTACCTTGCAATTGGCTCCCTGGGGAAGCACCGCCCCGATTGTGCTTAACATGACGCGACAATAATTTTTTTTAGTAAAAAACTGATTCTCAGCTTTTTAGTCGTTAATAATTCATTGATGTGCTTTTGCCGGGTTTTATGCGCAATAAAACTGTCTCCTTTCCGTTTAATTAGAGTTATAGTGTTAATGATTTTGTGGTGAAATTTATCTTTCAATATCCAACTTTCTATCCGTGAAGACCCTAACCTTCTCCCCGATCGAGTCAAAAGTCAATAAATATTTGGCTTTAATTTTCTTCTTTTTGCTTAGCAGCTTTTTTGCAGATGCGCAATTGGGCGCAAATTTCAGTGCTTCTCCAAACGCAGGCTGTGCACCACTTGTAGTACAATTTTCAGATTCGTCAATCGGTAACCCTACCTCATGGAAATGGGATTTGGGCAATGGCACTTCCTCTGTTTTGCAAAATCCTTCAGTTGCCTATTTTGACCCCGGCACTTATACGGTAAAACTTATCATTACAAATTCTTATGGGGTCGACTCAGTGACGAAAGTTCAATTCATCACTGTCTATTCCTCGCCGGTTATTAATTTTGATGCATCCAATTTAACGGGATGTTTTCCTTTAAAAACACAATTTAAAGACAACAGTTCTGCAGAAAGCGGCTCTTTAAATAATTGGCAATGGGATTTTGGTGATGGAAATTTCGCGAGCATTCAAAATCCGCAACACACTTACACCTCCGTTGGAAATTTTAATGTCTCGTTAAGAGCGACCAATAATTTTGGCTGCGTTACTTCGAAAACGGTGAAAAGTTTTATCCATATTGAAACTGGCGTAAAAGCAGATTTTAAAAATGCCGTTTCAAAAACCTGTAACGCTCCGGCAACCATTAGTTTTTTAAATCAGTCTTCAGGCGTCGGCCTATTGAATTATCAATGGGATTTTGGCGATGGTTCTTCATCTACTGCATCTAATCCTTCACACACTTATGATTCGTCAGGAACCTATACCGTGAGCCTGGTTGTCGCGAACGCAACCGGATGCACCGATACTTTAATTAAACCACATTTAATAATTGTGGGAAGTACCAAAGCCGATTTTGCCATCCCGGAAATTCTTTGCGCCCAAACCCCGGTGTATTTAAAAAATACAAGTAACCCGGTTCCGGCAAGCGCTTCATGGGACTTTGGAAATGGAACTCGTTCAGACTCAGTAAATGCAATTGCAATTTTTAAACTACCAGGAGATTATAAGATTAAAATGATCAGTAATAATGGCGCCTGCATGGATTCTGTGACTAAAACTTTAACCGTAATTGCCAAACCAAGCGTTTCATTTAAATCTAACGATACCGTTTCGTGTGAAGCACCGTTTAACGCTTATTTTAATAATACCTCTTCGGGAACTACCAACTCTTCAAGAAGCACATCAGCAGTGCAAACCTATTATTGGGATTTTGGCGATGGTGGCAATTCTACCCAACAAAGCCCTTCACATACTTACACTCAGGAAGGAAATTACACGGTAAAATTGTGGGTTACCAATGCATCAGGATGTACTGACAGCGTGGTGAAAACCAATTTTATCAAGATAAAAAAACCAGTAGTTACCCTTAATAATTTACCACAGCAAGGCTGCGCTCCTCTTTCTCATAAATTTACGTCTACGGTGAATTCATTAGATCCGGTGACTAATTTTCATTGGGATTTTGGTGACGGCAATTCGTCGGATTCTGCAACGCCAACGCATGTTTACACAACGCCCGGAAAATATAATATTACCCTCACTTATACTACTAACGGCGGTTGCGTTGACTCGGTACAGAAAATAAGTGGAATCATAATTGGAACAAAACCTACTTCTACTTTTATAGCTGATCCACTCGAAACTTGTGCTGTTAAACCAATGAATTTCTCTGATAAAAGTGGCGGAGCTCCGGATCACTGGATTTGGTTTTTTGGCGACGGCGAAAGTGCTGTAACCCAAAACCCGGCTCATCAATATAGTGATACAGGATTTTTTTCTGTAACATTAATTTCGATAAATAACGGATGCGCCGATACACTTACGATGAAAAACGAGGTTCATATTCATCCACCTGTGGCGCTTTTTTCTTATCTAAAAACCTGCTCTGTTCCGCGCCAGGTAATATTTTCTGATAAATCTTTGGGGGCAGATTATTGGAACTGGAATTTTGGAGACGGCAATACATCGACCACGCAAAATCCGGTTCACGATTATACCACACCAGGCAAATACACTGTGTCATTAACGGTAACGAATAACGCAAGTGGCTGTTCAGAAACCAAAACAGACACAATACAGATTATTCACGAAGTGGCTGATTTTACTTTGACCAATTCCGAAACCTGTAGAAATACTCCTGTAACTTTTAATGCAGTTAATAGTATTCCCGGCCATATAAGCTCTTATAACTGGCAGTTTGGTGATGGCGTTTCTTTTGCAGGCACACTCAATGCGATTACCCATAAATACCAAAAAGCATCGGCATATAATATCACCTTAATTTTAAAAGACGTGAATGGTTGTTTGGATTCAATGACAAAACCATTGGCAGTGCAGGTAAATGGGCCTACTGCCATTTTTAAATCCGCAATACCAGGCACCTGTTTAAATAATTCAGTCAATTTTATAGACAGTTCGTTTTCTGATGGCAACCACGCAATACAGCAATGGAACTGGAACTGGGGCGATGGAAAAACAGAAAATCTTAATGCAGCGCCTTTTAATCATATTTATTCTGCCCCGGGAATTTATTCAGTTTCCTTAATCGTTACTGATACAAAAGGATGCACCGACACACTTAAAAAAACAAACGTAATTACTGTTTCACAGCCTGTTGCCGCTTTTACAGCCGACACACTTTCTTGTACCAGTAAAGCAATAAATTTTGCCAATTCTTCTTCCGGCACTTCATTGGTTTATACCTGGAATTTTGGTGACGGCACTTCTTCTTCTGAAAAAAATCCAGTACATCTTTATACCGCTGAAAGAACTTACAACGTCAGCCTTTCTATCAATGACCAATACGGTTGCAACAGTTTTGTATCTAAAGAAAATTATGTAAGAATAGGAAATCCGAAAGCAGATTTTGCAACAAGCGATACCATTGGTACTTGTCCTCCGTTAGTTGCTAATTTTACCAATAATTCCGTTAATTATTCTACCTGGGCATGGGATTTTGGAGATGGCACTACATCAACAGAAAAAAATCCTTCGCATTTTTATTCCAGTGCAGGAATTTTTAACGCAGTGCTTACTATCACCGGTCCCGGCGGATGTACTTCCCAAAAAACGCAAAGGATAAAAGTTGACGGACCGTCTGGAATTCTTACTTACGATAATTTAGCAGGATGTAAGCCACTTGCAACAAAATTCCAGGCTCATACAAAAAAGAACACTTCTTTTGTTTGGGATTTTAACGATGGTTCTACAATTTCAACCCAAGATTCTAACGTAGTTCATACGTACACTACTGCCGGAAAATATTTGCCAAAAATGATTCTTGAAGATGACAAGGGTTGTAAGGTAGCGGTAAAAGGAAATGATTCCGTGATCGTCTATGGAATTGCCGCATCTTTTAAACACAACGGCGCATTGGTTTGTGATTCAAGCCGTATAAGTTTTGTAAACTCCAGCATTACCAACGATAAGATAGCTACCTATATTTGGAATTTTGGTGATGGGCAAATTTCCGGAGATGAACAACCTTCTCATATTTATAACCGGCCCGGTAGTTATAAAACTTCTTTAAAAGTAATTACGCAAAATGGTTGTATGGATTCTATCCAAAATCCTGATTTAATTCATGTAAATCGTAGTCCAAAAATTGTAATTCATGGAAGCGTGGGCTCGTGTGTGCCAGCGGTGATGATTTTTTCAGGAATTGTTTCAAATCCTGATACTTCAACGGTTTCATGGAAATGGGATTTTGCTAACGGAAATGTTTCCACGCTGCAAAAGCCGGTTTCCCAAACCTATCCAACTGCAGGAAGTTTCACCGTAAATGCAATTGGTTACAGCAGCAATGGATGTAATGACACGGCTCAAAAAAATATTGAAATTTATCCGTTACCTAATTTATCTATTTCTGCAGATACGGTGGTTTGTTTTGGCACACCTCAAACTTTAAATGCATCCGGCGCTCAAACTTATTCCTGGAGCTCCTCGAAATATCTTTCATGTACTAATTGCGCCGCTCCTGTTGCCCGCCCGGATTCGGCCATTCAATATCACCTGAAAGGCACGAGCGATAAAGGTTGCGTTTCTTATGATTCTGTATCGCTGACATTGAAATATCCTTTTAAACTTTCTTTCAGCAAATCAGATACTTTATGTGTGGGAAAGTCTGTAAAATTATTTGTCAAGGGAACTGAAAAATATACATGGTCACCGGCAACAGGACTTGACAATCCTTTGAGTTCTTCGCCAACCGCATCACCAGTTTCATCAACCAACTACCAGGTTATCGGTTCAGATTCAAAAGGATGTTTTAAAGATAC
>JBDTHD010000174.1:0-2415 GCA_039937075.1 Ginsengibacter sp.
GAAGTAATTAAACCACCACCAGAAGTAAAGCAAATTGAAGCAGCGAAGGTAGACGTAAAGACCGTGGAAGGAACTAAGGATTTAGGTATTGTTGCACCACCCAGTGACTTGAAAGGTTCAAACGTAGTGGCAGCACCTGTGGAAAAGAAAGAAGATCCTGATAAGGTTTTTACAAAAGTTGAAATTGAAGCTTCTTTTCCTGGAGGTTTGTCTGCATGGTCACGATATGTAACTAGGGCTATACAATCCCACATTGACGAGTTTTCTGAGTCCGACTATGGAACTTGTGTGGTAAGATTTATTGTGGATAAAACCGGAAAAGTAAGTGATGTTCAGGCAACTACTTTAAAAGGAACTAAATTGGCTGAAATAGCTGTCAATGCTATTAGAAATGGTCCCAATTGGGTTCCGGCGCAGCAAAATGGTCGTATGGTAAATGCGTACCGTTTGCAACCGGTAACTTTACAAAATCCGGATCAATAATATTTTTAAATGTTTACAAAGCCGTTCCTGATTTTAGGAGCGGCTTTTTTATTTTCAAAAGCACTAAAATTATTTTCAATCCGTATAAAATCCGCAGCATAATATTGAATCTCTTTTATTTGGCACATTCTTTAGCTTTTCTAATTTAAAAAAATAGAACCTTATGCAAAAAAGTCTGCGCGCTCCCACGAGAAGAATGATAAAAAAGCTAATGGAATGCCACGAAAAGGAAACCACACTCAGTGGAAAAGTTCCATGCTTGCCGGAAGATATGAAATCATCGTTAGCGGGACTCTACAAAAGAGGTTTCATAGACACAAAATTGCAAAGGATTAATAATAAAAATATTCTGTGTATTTACGTTACAGAGCTGGGGAAAGCGTTTCTCTTTAATTCCGATCAGAAATTACCTGAGCTTCCAGACAAATAAAAGAGTCAGCTTAATTGCGTTTTTTTTGGAATTGAATCTGTCCATTTTATTATCCCCAAACAGTAAACACACAAATAATAATGGTTCCTATTTTATAGAATTTGAAACTCAAATCAGCATCTTTGATTATCTTGTAAGTTCCCTGATATGAAAAGATTTCTTTCAATTTATATTATTATTTGTTGCTTTGGCTGTTCTAAGAAAACAGCGCCCACTCCACCAACTCCTCCGGGTAAGTTTTTAATTAATTCGCTGACGGTAAGTGACAGCAATGCAAACAGGAGCAACGATTTTTTCAATGTTAATTTAAACCCTGTTATTAGAATTTCTTTTACAGCACGTGCTGACCGTTCTTCAATTAGCAGCTACATTTCATTAAAAAAGAATAATGGAATTCCCGTTTCTTTAGATATTTCCTATTTGGATAATGATAGCGTGATTGAAATAAAATCAGCTTCCTCTCTCGAATATCTTTCAAAATATATTTTCAATGTATCAAAAGGATTGTCATCCAATCAGCAAGTTGTTTTAACTGCTGATAATGCTATTAATTTAATTACTCAAATTGATTCTTCGGATAAATTTCAACGCGTTTCAGATAGTGTATTATTGGATGTTATTCAACAACAAACCTTTAAATATTTTTGGGATTTTGGCCACCCTGTGTCAGGAATGGCCCGCGAAAGAAATACTTCCGGAGATGTTGTAACTACCGGCGGCACAGGCTTTGGCGTTATGAGCATTTTGGTAGGGATAAAAAGAAATTTTATTTCACGCGCCGCCGGCCTGGAAAGAATTGACACCATTGTGAATTTTTTAAAAAATAAATGTACTCGTTACCACGGCGCATTTTCTCACTGGGTTAATGGCGCTACAGGATCAACCATTCCATTCAGCCAAAAAGATGATGGAGCAGATTTGGTAGAAACGTCTTTTCTGATGCAGGGATTGTTATGTGCACGGCAGTATTTCAATTCGAATAATGCGGAAGAAGTTGCAGTGCGAAAGAATATTAATGGTTTATGGAATGGTATAGAATGGAGTTGGTTTAGAAACGGGGGACAAAATGCGTTGTATTGGCATTGGAGCCCGGATTATAATTTTGATATTAATATGCAGGTTAAAGGTTGGAACGAAGCGTTGATGGTATATTGTCTTGCTGCTGCTTCTAACTTGGATTCCATTCCTAAAATTGTTTACGATAATGGATGGGCATCTAACGGCGCAATGCAAAACGGTTCGTCATTTTATGGCATAAAACTTCCGCTGGGACCGGATTTGGGCGGCCCGCTTTTCTTTTCTCATTATTCTTTTCTTGGATTAAATCCTAATGGCCTTTCTGATGCGTATGCTAATTATTTTACGCAAAATACAGCGCAGTCTCTCATCAATTATAATTATTGTGTAGCCAATCCAAAGTATTTTAACGGATACGGCCAAATGGACTGGGGACTTACCGCAAGTGATGACAATTTAAATTCGTATGATGCGCATTCACCGAC
>JBDTHD010000175.1:0-9435 GCA_039937075.1 Ginsengibacter sp.
CATTCTTTAAGCGAAGTACATTCTTCTGTAATAACTGAAAAAAAAGGATGGCGTCAAATAATGGCCTTTCTTGGTCCCGCATATCTTGTAAGCGTTGGATATATGGATCCGGGAAACTGGGCTACGGATATTGCGGGAGGTTCTGCGTTTGGTTATAAATTGATTTGGATACTCGTAATGTCGAATTTGATAGCAATCCTTTTGCAAACGTTGAGCGCCAGGCTGGGAATTGTGAGAGGGCTTGACCTGGCTCAAGCTTCTAAAAACGCGTATCCAAAATGGGCCAATATTCCTCTTTACATCTTGGCGGAAATAGCTATTGCAGCGTGTGACCTGGCAGAAATTGTAGGGATGGCCATCGGTCTTAATTTATTATTTGGTCTTCCATTAATCTGGGGTATATGCGTTACAGCTCTCGATACTTTGCTTTTGCTCCTTTTGCTCAATCATGGCATGCGTACGCTGGAAGCTTTTATTATTTGTTTAGTAATTATTATCGGGCTTTCTTTTTTGATCGAAATGTTTATTGTTGCTCCGGTCTATAGCGATGTATTGAAGGGTTTTGCCCCCACAAAACTCAATGGAGAATCGCTTTATATTGCCATAGGAATTATTGGCGCTACGGTAATGCCTCATAACTTATACCTGCATTCTTCTCTGGTGCAAACGCGGAAATTTGAGCGCACTTTTGAAGGAATGAAAAAGGCAATAAAATTCAATTTCATAGATACAACGATTGCTCTTAATCTTGCTTTTTTTGTAAACGCTGCGATTTTAATTTTGGCTGCGGCAGCATTTTATGTAAACGGATATTTTACCGTTGCTGAAATACAGGATGCTTCTGTATTGCTGGAAAAGCTATTTGGAAAAGCAGCTCCTATTATATTTGCGATTGCATTAATTGCTGCCGGACAAAGTTCTACCATTACCGGTACGCTCGCAGGCCAAATAGTAATGGAAGGTCATTTGAATATCAGGATACAACCCTGGTTGAGAAGGCTAATCACAAGGCTGTTGGCCATTATTCCCGCACTTTTTACCATTGTATATTTTGGATCGGAAGCATTGGGAAAGCTGCTGGTACTTAGCCAGGTCGTTCTGAGTTTACAGTTAGGCTTCGCCGTTATACCGCTGATTCATTTTACTTCTGACAGAAAATATATGAAGGAGTTCACCATCAAACTATGGGTAAAAATTTTAGCATGGCTAAGCGCAGCCATCATTGTTTATCTAAATATTCAATTGGTGATACAACAAATTCAGGAATGGATAAAAGATGCCGCAGGAAATTCAGTTCTTGTTTATTCCATTGTTATTCCTATTGCCGTTGCTTGTCTTTTTTTATTGTTGTATGTTTTTGTTCACCCATGGATATCACGAAGTTCAAGAGAAAAAAAACAATTACCTCATGGCAATGCGGAGCTGATAACAGAGGGTATTTTAATAAACTATCGCCGCATTGGAATTGCGATAGATTTCTCTGGCAAAGACGAAAAAGTGATTCAAAATGCCATAATGATTGGAGGCAAATCAGCCAGTTACACATTTATCCACGTGGTTGAAAGCGCCGCGGCGCGGTACCTTGGGAAAAATGCTGATGATTTCGAAACGGAATCCGATAAAAAAAATCTGGAACAGTATCAGAAAAGGCTCGAGCAACTAAATTACACAGCCGACAGTCAGATCGGGTTTGGAACTCCTTCGATTGAAATGTCTAAAATAATTTTAAAGGATAATATTGATTTGCTGGTCATGGGCGCGCATGGCCACAAAGGTTTCAAAGATCTCGTCTTTGGTACTACGGTTGACGCATTAAGGCATAAAATAAAAATTCCTGTTTTAGTCGTCAACTAAAAGGTGATATGAAATACCAGACAAAGGTTTCTTTAAGATATTTATGCGCGATTTCGTTCCTGTTTATTTCATTCAAGAGTTATTCAGCATGTGGCGGATTCTTCTAAATCAGGCTATACTATTTTTAATCCAACGCCTAAAAAACTGATGCGGGATTTTGAGACAGATCGCCCTGATGTAACTGAAAGCGCTTATACAGTTGATGCCGGACATTTCCAGTTGGAAACCGATCACGAAATGTTGAGTACGGAAGTTTTAACTAAAATAAAAATCTGACTAAAAAGTTTGTTTACTGCGCCATGGAGGGCTGCGATAACCATATTCAACTGAACGGAAGTTCTCTTTTTAGGAAGATTTATTTTAGAATAGCCAGCCGCGTTACCTCTTCCGCCAATGGATCTATATCAGGAAGAATATTGTAAAAAAAACAACACCCTGCTTCTTTGCTGCGTTATCTTTGTGCAACTTTTAGTGTACAAAGAAGAGCATTAACACTCAATAAAAAAATAATTGAAAATGGAAACAAAATTGATACTCGTTCGTCACGGACAATCAGTATGGAATCTTGAAAATCGGTTTACCGGCTGGAAAGACGTTGATTTGAGTCCGCTGGGAATTGAAGAAGCTAAGGCTGCAGGCGAAAAGATTAAGTCCGTTAAGATAGATATTGCTTACACTTCTGCGCTGATACGGGCAAAACATACGCTCGAAATAATCCAGGATATTGCAGGATTAGAAAATATTCCCGTTGTAGAAGATAAAGCTTTGAACGAGCGCATGTATGGAGATTTGGAAGGATTAAACAAAGCCGATACCGCTGCTAAATTCGGCGAGGAACAAGTGCATATCTGGCGTCGATCTTTTGACATTGCACCTCCGGGAGGTGAAAGTTTAAAGGATACTTATGACAGGGTAATTCCTTATTTCAAATCTCATATCGAAAAAGATTTAAACAAAGGCCTAACGACACTGGTAGTTGCACACGGCAATAGCCTTAGAGCACTTATCATGTTTTTAGATAAACTTTCGTCGGAAGAAATATTGAAAATTGAAATTGCTACTGGTGTACCAATCATCTATAATTGGCCAATTGAAAAATCCTGATTTGTAAAAATTCGGTAATAAATAAAAATACAGAGGATGGTTTATAAAATTATATTCTGAAAGATTTTAAGAAAAAATCTGGGAAAACGACAATTCAGTTTCTGTTTTATTTAATCTTAAAAAAGCTATTTGTTTGCGCTTCGCGTGCCATTCCATAAGTTCAACTATTTGCTTTTCGATAATTTTTTTAGCCTTGGGCACTTCTGCCAAACGCTTTTTTAAATTGTCATCTTTTAACTTTGAAACCTGGTCTATGTGAACCACTTCTACATTTGGTAAATCGTTCACTCCAGCTTCCACATTACAAGGAACAGACAGATCGATAATTACCTTTTCTCCTCCATTTATCATGTGAGTTTTTAAGATAACCGGCTCTGTAGAATTCGTTGCAAGCAATATAATATCGGCACAAGCAATGTGTGAGTCCAGGAGTTCAAAAGGGGCGTAATTAATGTTCAATTCCTCAGCAAGGTTTATTGCTTTTTCAACAGAACGATTGATAACGGTTATATTTTCACCAGCAAAATCATTAAGCAGATTTTTACACGTATTGCGGCCAATTTTACCCGCTCCCAGTACTAAAATCTTACTTTTTGAAGTGAATCGTGTTTTTTCCTTAATGTACCGCGCAGCCGAAAATGATACGGATACTGAACCGCTGCTTAAGGAAGTATAGGTCTTAACTTTTTTAGAAGACTGCAATACGCTGCTAACTAATCTTTCTAAAAAAGATCCCATAAACTTATGGTCGCGGGAAAAATTAATTGCGTGTTTAAGCTGGCTTACAATTTCGTAATCACCTAAAATTTGAGAATCTAATCCACAACCTACATCATATAAATGTGTCATTGCATCCACTCCATTTTTTACATACACCAATTGCCTGAGAAGATCTAATTCTCCGGTCGCCTGGCTATGGAGCAAACTAATAAACGAAGAAGGATATTTAGCGAACCCATAAATTTCAGTCCTGTTGCAAGTGGAGAGAACAAACATTTCATCTATATCGAAGGAAGGAGCCAATGCTAAAATATTTTCATATTGTTTAAAAGAGATTGAAAATTGTCCTCTTGTCTCCGAATCGGTATTTTTATAACTTATACCCACTACAAAAAATTCTTCCGGTAAATGTTCGTTCGTACAGCTCATTCTAATTTTTTTAAAATAGTTTACAAGTATTCTTTCGATTAAGATTTTAAAAAAGGCCTTCCTGTTTTATTTTGAAGGCCTTTTTTTACTTAAAATCTAAATTGAGTTGTTATTATTGCTGTACTATTTGACTTCTTAATGATTCAACAATTTTAGCTACGCTTTGCAATGCAGGTGTTGAAGACGGAACCCCAGCTTGGGCGGCGCCAGTAACAAGGTCTTTTTCAAATGCATCCATATCACCATTATCCGCTTTTCCTCCCTTCATCCTTGGATTTTTAGCAGGGTCATGGGCAGTTACCATATCCAAACCGGTATATGTGTAATCTTTAGCCCCAGTTGCCACAGATACAAAATCAGTAAGATTTTTGCTGAATGCCTGGAAGCCGCTTAAATTACCAGCTTTTACTTCCGTCAATAGTGTTACAAAATGGCCGTTAATAGCTGTGTCGCCAGCAACCACAAAAATGGTACTGTCAAGAATATTGCGGATTAACAATCTTCCGGCTTCAATTTTGGCACCAGAAGTAGTCGGGTCTGCAACCATTGCTGTACCCCCAAGTGAGTCATACAATGTTGGTTGAGCGGGTGGGTTTGGTTTGTCTTTGGTTTTGCATGATTGAAAAATCACTGAAGAAAAGCTTAGAGTGATGATAGAGACGATGATTAAATTTTTCATTTTTTGTTTTTTTTTGAAATTTTTGAAATAAGAATGATTAAAAGATTTAAAAAGTATATTTTATTTAAAAAGTATGTTTTACGAATGAGGCTATTTTTTTAGTAACAGTAGCTGGCAACGCAGGGCAACCATTGTCTATTTCTTCCTGGGTAGGAACAAATCTTTTCGCATCATAATTAAAAGACGCCTGAAAATTGTGTACGATCTGATCCCCGGAAACTTTTGCAGGGTAAAATGTGAATATCGCGATTCGTGTTGCAGGATTTACCATTACATGATTCACTCCTTTTTGTTGATAAAGCCACGTCTGTATTTTATTTGCATCCTGCTGGCCTAAATCATTTTTTATGTCAATCCTTGCCATTACAATTGTATTTGGACTAATAGGTTTAGGCCGCGTAACCCAATAAATATGTATTACTAAAACAACGGTTAAGATGCCAAACACGAGCATTATCCTTCTAAATATTTTTTTTCCTTTTCCGTTATTCATGACATTATTGTTTTATTACTTTGATAATTTATTTCGAGTTTCTTGCGCCCCTGTGATTATAAACTACGCAATTTTTACACCAACGGATTTATTCATTACATTTTTTCTTGAGAAAATTATCTGTGCGGGCTAAATAGTTCTTTTTCGCAAAAAGGCAGAGAGCCAAATAAAATAGTTGCAATTATAGTATAGATCCAGATTAGATGTTTCAGGCTGATTTTCTTAGTGGTGCTTTTGATAAAACGGGTTTCAGATTAACGTAACGGCGGTGAAAGTAGAGGTATTAATCGGTATATCAACCGGTTAGTGATTTTAAAATTCAAATTTGATGTTAAAACATTTTTTGAAATAGAAATTATTTACCGGTTGGTATCGGTATTTTTTATTAGCTGCAAACCAAACAATAGATCCACATTGGGGTCAATTATTATTTGGTTGGGTTCAAAAGGAATTGAAAAATGGGTCTGTGTCGTTTTATCTTTTACATCAATCGTTTTAGTAAATCCTTTTTCTCCATATTCAAAACTAATTTGCAAAGGAAATTTAAACCTATTGCTTTGTGTCTGTTCAATTTTTACCGAAACAGATTTCTTCGATTTATCATAACTCCATTGAACATTCAGCATTGGTTGGCCAGCCTTAAAAAGCCATTGTTTGAAAAAAGTCTCCAGGTTTTGATGACTTACGTTTTCAAAAACTTTTTCCAACTCTAAAGTTGATGCATTCTTCCCGTAATAGGTTTTATAATAACTCCTAATCCCTTTCCAAAATAAACTATCGCCTAATTTTCTTCTTAGCATGTGCAGCACCCAGGCGCCTTTCTGGTAACTGTTGTCATTTAGCAATTTCATCAGGTTAAGGCTTTCTGATGTATCCACTACGGGTGTTTTATGTTCTTTTGAATAGCCAATAACTTCTGCCCGCTGCGTTCTTAAAAGATTTTGTAAAGAATCTTTTCCATATTTATTTTCAAGATAAAGATCTGTCATATAAGTAGCAAAACCCTCGCTGAGCCAAAGATGTGGCCAATCCTTTTCGGTAACATTATCTCCAAACCATTGGTGCGCTATTTCATGTGCCATCAAACTTTCAATCCCTTTTGAATTGACTGATTTTTCAAAATAAAAAATACAACTTGCATTTTCCATTCCCCCAAAAATTGTGGTGGATTGTACATTTGCGAGCTTTTCAAAAGCATAGGGCCCGATATGATTGATGTAAAATTGTAAAATATTTTTCGCGATAGCATAGTGCGCAAAACCACTGTCACGATCGGGCGGATAAACCCAGGTTGATACAGGAATGCAATCCACGTCTGCATAATTATTTACGGCAAAATCAGTAACACCTATTACCATTACTTTTGTAGGCAACTGCGCTTCTTCTTTCCAATGTGTCAGTTTAAGATGATTATCAAGATTGGTTTCTTCAATTTTTTTTCCATTTGAAACTACCTGGTAATGATCCGGAGCTGTTACAAAAAAATCAACTGTTGCTTTATCAGAAAGATGATCATTGCATGGAATCCAGTTGTGGGCACGGTTTGGCCAGTTATCACCAAAAAAGGTTCTTGCGCCATATTTATTATTGCTAATAATTAATCCATCCGCCGGAATTCCTTCATAACTAATTGTGTAAATATTTTCGCTGCCTGGTTGCCCTTTATCCTGAAGAATTAAGTGTTGTTCGTTCTGCTCGAATTTTAATTCCACACCATTTTTGGTAACAGAATTTACCAGCATTCCTTTACCATCAGTTTTTTTATTTACCAAATCAAAAACGATTTGATTCTCCGGTTTTAAGAAGCCCGTGGTAATTATTGCTTTCCCTTGTATAATATTGTTGCTATCATTTAACCTGATAAAAAAACTATAATGTTGCACGTCCAGTCCATTCATGGGCATTTGGGCAAAAAGAAATATTCCGCTGAATAAAACGACGATAGTCGATAGAATTTTTTTCATGATAATTTCAAAAATATTAATTGGAGAGTATTTTATAAAAATAGGATAATTATTTTTCGGGTAAAAAAATATAGATGATTACACTCAGTAATTCTTAATTGAAAAGAAATCGATTCAAAGTAAAACAACAAATAACCTGTTTTTCTATTTGGATAAAAATGACTAAATGCCCATAATAATCATGCAAGAAAACATTAGAACATCGGGTTTACTCATTTGCCAATTTCCTGATGTTTGAAATTTCCAATACGTTTTTAGAATAACCAATAGTTACCGCGTTGATCATTGACTTTCCCACCCATTTAAGCGCGGTTCGTACTTGTCATGTGGGTTGTGTCTTACTAGTTTTTAGTCGCAAGGCACGTTCTTTACGTTTAGCATTTTTTGCTTTAATGTCTTGCATGATTTTTCTAAAGTCAGCAAGTTCTTGTCGGCGATAAAATCAAGTCCAATATTTTGTCGCTTTTTCACTAAATGAATTTACGAGAATTTGAAGTGCCTGTCAAATATTACTTGAAGTTTGTAGAGTGTCCGTTGCATTACCGCTACATACCAACAGAACTTACGCCCGCGCAGAAAAAACAGGCATCAAGTTTTTTATTTCTTCAGAAAATTCTTCCAGGTGAAAAAAATCGGGAACGATCAATTCTTTTAGTTTTGGATGCGTCATTGGGTAATGGCGGCGCGACACGATAAGCACTTCAGCTACTTTTTCGTTTTGCAAACACTGGAACAATACGCCTTCGCCCACCATACCGGTATCGCCGGTGATGATCACTTTGACTGGTGACATTTTAAATAATTTAAGGGGTGAAGTTCATGATATAAAAATCTACACGCGGAAATAATCTTCCAGTTCTTCAAGCGTATCAGACGAGGTGTGAAGGTCTTTAATGATGCGGCCTTTTTCCATTAATAAAATGCGTGTACACACCTCCGTTATATGGTTCAGATCGTGACTGCTGACTATAATAGTCATTGGTTTTTTAGCATTTAATTCTTCCAGCATTTTTATCAATCTTATTTGTGAAGATGGATCAAGATTCGCAAACGGTTCGTCCATAATGATGACATCCGGATCCTGTAGCAAACAGGCGGCAATGCCCACTTTAAACTGGTTTCCTTTGGAAAGATCGCGAATGTATTTTCCACTATTTAAGATGGAGCCATCAAAAAAAGCCGTTAATCCCGCAAGCATTTCATCTACATTCACTTTGGAACGATTGTGTAATTTTCCAACAAAATAAAAATATTCTTCCGGCGTGAGATAAGGAATTAGAAACCCTTCATCAATATACGACGCGGTATAATTTTTCCACTCTTCATTTTTTGCCACATCTCTATCATTAGACAACACTTCGCCTTTATCCGCTTTTACCAAATCAAGAATCAACCGGAATAAAGTGGTTTTTCCCGCACCGTTATTACCCACCAAACCAATGATGCCATTGCCTATTTCAAGTTGTGGAATTTCTACCGCTATTTTGCGGTTGTAGGTTTTTAAAAGGTCATTTATTCTTATCATGGTGGTGGTGATGGTGAATGGTGAATGGTGAATGGCGAATCAATAATTATTAATTATTATTTATTAATTATTAATTCCACTCCTACTTTTCTCTAAATCCATCCAGTATTTTATATTTTTGTTTTTTAAATTGAATAGTAATTTTATCAAGCCACCAATCCTGCATCAGCAGGCAAATAATTCCCGCAATACCGATAGCCGCAATTCCGCTCCACTCATTAACCAGCAATGCAAACGGAAAATAAATAATCATACCGACAATAAGAATGACCAACGAATACAACCATTGCGCAGCGCCGGTTCCCTGGTAGTTAAAAGAAGATCCTTTGCTAAGGTCAAGGCCTTTGTAATTCCTCGTTCCGATAAAACCCGTTAATACGCTGTGAACGCCAATATTAAAAAGCCATGCAGCAATTAAAACAGGAATCAATTTCACACTTAGAAATCCATAAAACAAGCTGAGCAAAAACGCGATAGAACTGAAAGCAATCAATAACATCATCTTGCTTTTGATGTAGGTTTTTATCTGAATATTAGAAGCCATTAATCCATCAAAATGGCTGCTTTGCCATGCAAAAAGAAATTGTCCGAAACTCACCATGAACATACCCGTAATAAAAATAGAGCCAACGAGCAAAATACCTAAGTGATCAGCTTTAAGGTTTTC
>JBDTHD010000176.1:0-2036 GCA_039937075.1 Ginsengibacter sp.
ATCAAATACACACCGCGATGTCAAAAACAGTGGGCCTTCCGTTGGGAATAGCTACTAAATTAATTCTTGAAAATAAGATAAAAATAACCGGTTTACATATTCCGGTAATACCTGGAATATATGAACCTGTTTTAAAAGAACTTGCTTTAAATGGAATCGAATTTACTGAAGAAACTAAAGAAATATAACGGTCTACAGTAAACGAAGTTTTAAAGTGAATTTTTATTATTGATTTTTTGCCTGATTTTCCGCCTCAGCTTTCATTTTATCATTCGCAGTAATTAAAAATTCTACTCTCCTGTTTTGTGCCATTCCTTCAGGCGTATCGTTGGAGTATGCAGGCGCATCTTCACCAAAACCTTTTACCGTCAAACGTGAAGGATCGATTCCCTGCGAAGCTAGATAATTTCTTACTGAATTGGCTCTATCTAATGATAGTCCCATATTATATTCTTCTGCTCCACGACTGTCCGTGTGGCCCTGTATTTCTATGTTGGTATTTGGATAAGTATTTAGCGCCGTTACCAGAGTATTAAGATTCTTTTTTGCGGAATCGCCGAGGTCTGCTTTTGAAAATGCAAAAAGAATTTTTTCATTAAATTCTACTTTTATTCCTTCATCTACGCGTTCTACTTTGGCTCCCGGAATTTGTGTTTTAATTTGCTCCGCTTGTTTATCCATATCGCGTCCGATAATCGCACCTGCGGTGCCGCCAATTACGGCTCCAAGAATAGTTCCAAGGGTTTTATTTCCCGCCGCATTTCCAATTATACGACCTCCCACTGCTCCTGCTGTACCACCAATGGCCGCTCCCTTTTGCGATCTTGTTGCGCTACATCCCATTAATAAAAATGCAAATAAAGGTATCGCCCATAAATTCTTAAGATAATTCATTATTAATCTTTTTTAGTTCGGGAAATACTTTTCAAACATTATACCAACAAAATTTTCCGATACTAAAAACAGGATAAAAGCTTCAGACAGTAAACGAATAAATTGTAATGATTTCTATTCCAGGCTATTCTTCAAGATATTTTTTTCTTTCGAAAGATTAAGGTTGGAATATTTTTTTTCAATCTCATCTATTTTTTGAAGTTGAGTGGCAATAAATTTTTGATGTGCGGCGCTTTCTTTAAAAAAAGGTTTATGATTTGCGGCATTAACAATTTGTTTTATTTCTGACAAAATTTTCATTGATCTGTCGTCAACAAAAGAATTACAAAACTTTTCAAATACAAAGCTGGTCGCTGTTTCATTCGGATGTACAAGATCACTTTTATAAAAGCGATAATCGCGCAATACATCGTTTACCAATTCAAAAGAAGGAAAATAAAATACATTTTCTTTTTCTTCAACCATGGAATGCACTGTTTCTATCAGGCGCGCTTTACTTCGGTTATTCTCAACAACTCCATCTTTTATGTGCTTTACCGGGCTGACAGTAAATATGATTTTTAACTCAGGATTAAATTGTTCAAGAGCAGTGATGACACTTAATAGATTCGCTTTTATTTCTTCCATGTGTAAAAGATTTTTAATAAAAAAATCGGCCGAAGCTTTATGGCAATTCGCTACATTTTTGGAATTATTTTTAAGTTGATAATTGAAAGCGCTTCCAAAGGTTATGATAAGAACTTTGGCTTCTTTTAAAAAAGCGTGTGCGCCTGACTGTGAACGATTTATTTTGTTTAAGACTTCATTTTTATTGGTTCCCGAAAAAACGGAATGATGTTTCCAGCTATGCCACAAACCATTTAATTCAACAAGATCTTCTTCATCAAACGTCTGGTTTTCAATGTAAGAAAAAAGTGCGTCTGCAATACTTAGAGGATCATATAATATGCCATTGGGATTTTGTAAGACATTAAATTTTAAATCGGATAGTTTATTTCCAATCTCTTCAGAAAAACAGGATCCTATCAATAAAATTTTATCGGTGTACGAAATTTTAAAAGGAAAAGTTTGTATCTGAAACGGCAAAAAGAATTCCATTTATTCAAAAATTTTTGAAGCCATCTGGCTGGCTTTTGCTAATT
>JBDTHD010000177.1:0-9271 GCA_039937075.1 Ginsengibacter sp.
CAGATAATGAAATTCTTGAATCAATTTATAAAAAACCTTTGCCCAACCGCTACCTGGCGTCATTTGCCATTTTTCTTGCTGAAAATCGTGGCCATTATATGATTGAAAATATAATTGAAGATGGAATAAATGATTTCTTTTATACGCATATTATAAGTTATAAAGAAAGTTCAAAATTACCCATTCATTTCACTGGCGGAATTGCTTATGGATTTAAAGAAGTGGTAAAACAACTTTGCTACAATTATGATTTTGAACCCGGAAATTTTTTAAGAACACCGATGGAAGGGTTGATAAAATACCACAAAGAGAATTAGAATTCGTCATTAACTATTGACCATTGAGCATTTTCTCTCAGTTAACTATTCCTTATATCGAAAATGCAGATTTTTAAATCATTTACCTTTGCATTTTAAATAAAATATATGTTGGATAAAATAGAAGATGCGATCGAAGATATAAAAAACGGCAAGCTGGTTATCGTTGTGGATGATGAAGATCGCGAAAATGAGGGCGATTTTATTACTTCTGCAAAAAATGTAACTCCCGAGATCATTAATTTCATGAGCAAACACGGAAGGGGATTGATTTGTATGCCCGTTTCCGAAAAAAGATGCGATGACCTTCAGCTTACTTTAATGGTGAATAAAAACACTGCGCTCCATGCAACTCCCTTTACCGTAAGTGTAGATTTATTAGGCCATGAATGTACCACCGGAATTTCTGCGCATGACCGTGCAAAAACAGTTCAGGCAATCATTAACGCCGAAACAAAACCTGAAGACCTGGGGAGACCTGGACATATTTTTCCTCTGCGCGCCAAGAATGGAGGTGTGTTAAGAAGGGCCGGCCACACAGAAGCTACGATTGATCTCGCAAAATTGGCGGGCCATGGAGAAGCGGGAGTTTTAGTAGAAATTATGAATGAAGACGGAACGATGGCACGATTGCCCCAACTTAGAAAAATTGCAGACAACCATAATTTGAAACTCATTTCCATAAAAGATCTTATTGCTTACCGGTTAGAAAAAGAAACGCTTATAAAAGAAGACGTGCGTATAAAAATGCCAACGAAATATGGCGACTTTGAATTGATTGCTTTTACTCAATTGAATACAAATGAGGTACACATGGCTCTTAAAAAAGGAGATTGGGAAACAGATGAACCAGTACTTGTAAGAGTCCATTCAAGTTGTATGACAGGCGATATTTTGGGTTCGTTAAGATGCGATTGTGGCGACCAATTGCACAACGCAATGAAGATGGTGCAAAATGAAGGGAAAGGTTTGATTTTGTATATGAATCAGGAAGGGCGAGGCATTGGACTTCTTAATAAATTAAAAGCGTACAAGCTTCAGGAAGAAGGAATGGATACGGTTGAAGCCAATCTTAAATTAGGCTTTTCAATGGACGAAAGAGATTACGGTGTTGGCGCGCAGATTTTGCGTTATTTGAATATTTCAAAACTGAAACTGATTAGCAATAATCCTAAAAAAAGAGCGGGTTTGCTGGGTTATGGACTTGAAATCGTTGACACGGTTCCGATTGAAATAATTCCTAACGAACACAATGAAAAATACCTAAAAACAAAAAGGGACAAAATGGGCCATACCATCCTGACAAAATAAATTGGTTCAGCAATTTAGACAATCAGCTAATCCGATAATTAGTAAAACGTTTTTCTTACTTTTGAAGCACCTTTTTTCGAATCAAATAATTTTAAATATTTTATATGAGCAGCGTAGATCTGATAATGCCTAAACTGGGAGAAAGCATCATGGAGGCCACGATTTTAAAATGGCACAAAAAAGCCGGAGATAAAGTAGAAATGGATGAAACTGTGCTCGATATTGCTACTGATAAAGTGGATAGCGAAGTGCCGTCAACTGCGGAAGGAACTATCACTGAAATTCTTTATAAAGAAAATGATGTAGTTCCTGTTGGAAAAGTAATTGCAAGGATTAACATTGAAGGAAGCGAGTCTGAAGCACAATCTGCTTCAATTACAGAAGAGCACGAAGAAGCTGAAGTAATGGAAGAAGTTCCTTATCAGCCTGAAGAAAAAAGATCGACCAACAATGGCGGATCCTCGATTCGCTTTTATTCACCTTTGGTTTTAAACATTGCTTCCAGCGAAGGAATTTCCATGAGCGAACTGGAAAATATGGAAGGAACAGGCCAGGATGGAAGGGTAAGTAAAAGAGACATCATGGCTTACCTTGAAAAAAGGAAAAATGCTCCTCAACAACGGAATGACAAATCTTCACAACCAACGCCTGCTCATGAAGTGCCAGCTACCACCCGGAGACAAGAATATACGCCGACTGTTTATTCAGGAAATGTTGAGATTATTGAAATGGACCGCATGCGGAAAATGATTGCGAAACACATGATTGACAGTCAAAATACGAGCGCACATGTTACCAGTTTTTCAGAATGTGATGTGACCAATCTTGTTTTATGGCGCGAAAAAAACAAGAAAGAATTTGAAAAAAGAGAAGGTGAGAAAATTACCTACACACCATTATTTATCGAAGCAATTATTAAATGCATTAAGAAATATCCACTTATCAACAGCAGCGTTGACGGTGACAGGATTATTATCAAGAAAGATATTAATATTGGAATGGCTACTGCCATGCCTTCAGGAAATTTGATCGTTCCGGTTATAAAAAATGCAGATCAATTAAATTTAACCGGACTTACCAAACAAGTAAACGGACTTGCAAATGCAGCAAGAAATAATAAATTAAACCCTGATGATACCGCCAACGGAACGTTTACTTTGACAAACGTTGGAACATTCGGAAGCATCATGGGAACTCCCATAATTAACCAGCCGCAAGTTGCTATCCTCGCAGTTGGGGCTATCAAAAAACGTCCTGTGGTTATAGAAACTGAACAGGGCGACAGCATTGCCATTCGACACATGATGTATCTTTCCTTAAGTTATGACCACCGCATTATTGACGGCGCTTTAGGTTCTACTTTTTTAAATGCTATAGCAAAAGAATTGGAGAATTTTGATGGGAAAAGAGGATTTTAGAAGTACGATTTGAAGATGTAGAATGTAGGATTTTATGATGGCAGTGAACCAACAAAAACTTAAGATTTTTAATTCACTTTATAAAAATGTATTTATGGATTCTTCCGAAATAAAAGATGTATAATTTATTGGCAAAAGCGCTATGATACTTTTTTATCGAACGAAACATCTTTCATTATTCCTCTTGATAAATTTAATTCCATTTCAAATCTTACATCGGATGAAAAGAACGATTTTTAAGTTATTGATGGAAATAATCTTTATTTTTTAGCCCTTGATGAAATTTACAATCTTCATGATTTGACTGGAATTTAAGGCTTTCATTCGAACAGTAAACAAACAAATAATTCTATTTTTATTTTGGTTTGAGATTCCCTCTTTACTATTCACCATTCACCATCGACCATTCACACATTCATCATTTTTAATTCTTACTTTTGCGCCTCTAAAAAAAACGAGGAATGATAAGTGTAAATAACGTAACGCTCGCGTACGGAAAAAGGGTTTTATTTGATGAAGTAAATCTCAATTTCGTTAAGGGAAATTGTTATGGAATTATTGGTGCCAACGGTGCCGGAAAATCTACGATCATAAAAATAATAAGTGGTGAAATTGAACCCAATAAAGGTTCTGTTTCCATTACGCCGGGAGAACGGATGGCCGTTCTAAGCCAGGACCAGTTTGAATTTGATGAGGTGACAGTTTTGAACACCGTGATGATGGGGCATAAGAAAATGTGGAGCACGATGTTGGAAAAAGACGCCATCTACATGAAAGAAGATTTCTCAGAAGAAGATGGAATGAAAGCCGGCCATCTCGAAGCAGAGTTCGGAGAAATGGGAGGATACACGGCAGAAAGCGATGCCGCAACTTTATTAAAGCAATTGGGTGTTTCTGACGATGTGCATCAAATGCCTATGAAAGATGTGGCCGCAAATATCAAAGTAAGAATTTTATTGGCGCAGGCACTTTTTGGAAATCCTGATATATTATTATTGGACGAGCCGACCAACAACCTGGATGTGAGCACTATTGCATGGCTTGAAAATTTCCTCGCCGATTACCAAAATATTGTTTTGGTGGTGAGTCACGATCGTCACTTTTTAGATGCTGTTTGTACGCACGTGGCTGACGTGGATAAACAAAAAATAAAAATCTATACCGGCAATTATACTTTTTGGTACGAAAGCAGCCAACTTGCCGCCCGCCAGGCAACTGATAAGAATAAAAAAATGGACGAGAAGAAAAAAGATCTTCTCGAATTTATTGCACGGTTTAGCGCAAATGCTTCCAAATCAAAACAGGCTACTTCAAGAAAAAAAGCGCTGGATAAATTGGTTTTTGAAGACATCACGGCAAGCAACCGGAAATATCCAGGCATTATTTTTAAACCAGAAAGAGACCCTGGAAACCAAATTCTAAATGTTCAAAAATTATCAAAAAGCGTTGAAGGAAAAGTGTTGTTTAAAGACGTTAGTTTCGATATAGTAAAAGGACAAAAACTCGCATTTTTGAGTCGCGATCCAGCGGCACTAACTTCTTTCTTTGAGATTATTAATAAAAAAATGAAGCCTGATCACGGGCATTTTGAATGGGGAACTACTATTACCACTGCTTATTTGCCCAATGACAATTCTGAATATTTCGAAAACAATCTTTCTTTAATGGATTGGCTTCGCCAGTTTGTCCCTGAACATTATACAGATGTAGATGAAGATTTTTTAAGAGGTTTTTTGGGGAAAATGCTTTTCAGTGGGGATGAAATAAAAAAGAAAACCAGCGTACTCAGTGGAGGAGAAAAAGTAAGATGCATGGTCAGTAAAATGATGCTTCAAAATCCTAACCTGGTAATACTTGATGAACCTACCAACCATCTCGACCTTGAAAGCATTACCGCTTTTAATGATGGAATGATCAATTTTCCCGGAATTGTTTTAATGACTACGCATGACCATCAATTCATGCAAACTGTTGCCAACCGCATCATTGAGATTACGCCGAAAGGAATTATTGATCGCCTTTCCACCTACGATGAATACCTGGAAGATGAGAGAGTAAAAACTTTGCAGGAAGAATTGTATAATTAACGGCGCTCACATTCCCCAAATAAATTCAGTGATTATTTTTTATTTTTAATGTGAGGGTTAAACGATAAATAAGATTTAATTTTTCACCCTCATATTAACCGTACAATTTTCAATGAAAGAGTTTCTTGATTATACTTTATTTCAGTATGATAATTATCAGTTAAAAGTTTCTTCGATACTTGGACTTTTTTTATGGATCCTTGTGGTAAATCTTGTTTTAAGGTTAATAAAAAAGGGTATAGATAAAACAACAAAAATTGATCGTGCGAAAAAAAATTCTATTTATACGCTGATCCGATATATAATTTTAGTTTTTGCAATACTATATTCTTTCCAGATTTTCAGATTTAATTTATCACTATTTTTAGCCGGTTCGGCGGCTTTATTGGTTGGTATCGGTTTGGGGTTGCAAAATATTTTTAGCGATTTTGTTTCTGGTATTATTCTTTTGGTTGAAGCTAAAATAAAAGTAGATGATATAATTGAGGTAAATAATTTGGTGTGTAAAGTGCAGGAAATTAACCTGCGCACTACTACTGTTCTTACGCGTGATGATCGTTATATTATTGTTCCTAACACGGATCTTACTAAAAACAGGTTTATCAACTGGACACTTAGCAATATCGCTTCCAGGTTTGAAGTGTCGGTTGGGGTTTCTTATTCATCCGATGTGAGCCTTGTAAAAAAAATTCTGGAAAATGTAGCAGAAAGCCAGGAAGGTGTTCTTAAAAATCCTGTTCCATTCGTAAGGTTCAATGAGTTTGGCGATTCTTCACTGGATTTTTCACTCTATTTCTGGTCTGAAGAAGTTTATAGAGTTGAGAATATCAAGAGCGATATCAGAATAAAAATTTTTCAACAATTCAATGAAAACAATATTTCAATCCCTTTTCCACAAAGGGTTTTGCACTATACTGATAAACCAGAAGATTGATATCTTAATAGCTCAATATATTGTTAACAATCATTTATATCTTTAATATTCTACTATTAATTAGTTTACAACTTTAAATAAATTTTGAAAATAGAAAATAAAAAGTTGTTTCTAAGGTTAGATTATCAATATTTTTGCACACGAAAATTAAAAAAGTAAAATTATGTTCATTAAAAAAGTATTAGTATTATTATTTTCCTTGGTTTGTTTTGCAGGAGCAGCCGCAAATGCGCAGGCGTATCAAACCGCCTTGGGCGCAAAATTTTATACCGGGAATGGCTCAATTGGAGGTGTAAATATTAGACATTCAACTGCCGAGAATACTGCATTGGAAGGCTCTCTTTTGTTTTTTAACGGTGGCATCGGTTTAGAAGGATTGTATGAATACCAGGCGCCTATTTCAGGAGCAGAAGGTTTGCAGTATTTTGTCGGAGGTGGCGCACTGGTGGGTTTTGGCACCGGAGCAAGAGTTAACAATAACCGGAATAACAGCACTTCTTTTGCATTAAGGTTGACAGGCGGAATTGATTATAAATTTGCCGACGCGCCGATTGATGTAAGCTTAGGCCTTGATCCTTTTTTCTATCTCGCGCCTTATACATCATCTAATTTAGCATTAGGTATTGGCTTGAGATATGTAATTAAATAATCGAATCATTTGTTGGTTTACTATAAAATTCCCGGAATTAACCGGGAATTTTAGTATCGAAAAAAATAAATAACAGTTTTGGAAATGCGAAAAAAGATCAGATCATTTATTGATTTTTTTTATCCTCCTTTTAAAAAGATAATGCCTGAACAAACTTTCCGTTATGCCGTTTGTGGCGGAAGTAATATGCTTTTAGACATTTCTTTATTTTACATAAGCTTTAATTTTATCCTGGGCAAACAGCTTGTCGATCTCGGATTTATTGTACTCAAACCTTACAATGCCGCGTTGATGATGGCATTTTGTATTTCTTTTCCGACAGGCTTTTTATTAAATAAATTTATTGTTTTTAATACATCTTATTTACGCGGGCACGTACAGTTGCTGCGCTACATGCTTATCGTTGCAGTTAATCTGTGCCTCAATTACCTAATTCTGAATCTGCTGGTTCAATATTTTCATTTTTATCCTACCATTTCAAAAATATTTGCAACAGTTATCATCGTTACTTTCAGTTTCCTTTCGCATAACTATTTTACATTTAAAGTAAAAAAAGATTTGTCTAGTCAGTAAACCGACAAATTTCTCTGATTCTTATTTTACTCATTTACTTAAATCCTTGATTTCTTGAGGATTTGCGACTAAAAAAATCTCTTAGCCGCTTCAAATATTTTAGACTTTTCTACGTTTAATATAAATCCAGGTTTTCCAAAGAATTCAAAAACCAGAAGTGCTATCCATTATGAAAAGCTTTCTCCTTCGCAAATTTTCAAGCCTCCAGAATAACATTCTGTATGGAATGTCATTTAGCTTCCTCGTGCTGCTGTTTTATATTCTATTTGTTTTCCAAATTAAGCACACGAATGATAATATCCTGATTGCGATTGCAGGCGGAATTATTGCATTCACATTTACTTTAATTTTTTTATTCAGAATTGATAAAGACAGGCAGTCAGGGAAAATTGCAAAAAATGACCTTGTTGTTAATGAAATAAAATACAGGAACCTTATCGAGAATGCAGGAATCGTAATGTACACGACCACTTTAGATGGTCATATCACTTTTGCTACAGGTAAGGCTTTTCAGTTAACAGATTATACACTAAGCGATTTAATAGGGATGCATTATTCTGATATTATTGACATTGAACACCTGGAAATGGCGCAGGAAAAATATTTGCGACAAATCGAAAGAAATATTGAAGAAAGTTTTTTGGAATTTGCTATCAGAACAAAATTTGGAGATAAAAAATGGGTAGAGCAAACTGCAATTCTCGTTTATGAAAATGACGAACCGGTAGGATTTCAATGTGTGATAAAAGATATTTCAGAAAAAAAGGAAATGGAAGAAGTGATGAGAAAATATGAAGTAGCGCTTGTTCAAAACCAGGAACGATTACAATCCATTCTTGATAATGCCACATCGCTTATTTATATAAAAGACCTAGAAGGAAAATATCTTTTGATTAATAAACAATTTAAAGAGGTTTTGAATGTAAGTGAAAGTGAGGTGATAGGAAAGACAGACTTTCACTTTAGCAATACTGACCAGGCGCAGCGTTTCAAAGAGACAGATGAAAAAGTAATACGGACATGCAAGCCGGTAGAACTTGAAGAAATAATTGAAACCGCTGGTCTAAAACATACTGTTTTAATTACCAAATTTCCACTCATAAACGCACAAAATAAAGTGTATGGAATAAGTGGAATTGCGACAGATATTTCTGAAAGAGTTTTGCATATCGATGAATTGAAAGAGTCCAAAAAAATAGCTGAAGAGGCAAAGATCCTGCAGGAGCAATTCCTGGCAAATATGAGTCATGAGATTAGGACGCCAATGAACGGAATTCAGGGTATGACAGATCTTTTGCTCGATACAACTTTAACCGACAAACAAAATGATTTTGCAAAAACGATAAAAAGATCTGCAGATAGTTTAGTAGTTATCATCAATGACATTCTTGATTTTTCAAAAATAAAAGCGGGCAAATTAACCATCGAAAAAATTGATTTTGATTTAAATGAAGTGGTTGAAAATATTACAGCCGTATTTAGTCATAAGATAAAAGAAAAAAATCTTAATTTTTTTGTGAATGTTGATAAAGAAATTCCCTTAACCTTAAAAGGAGATCCATTCCGGCTTAATCAAATATTGGTAAATCTTATTGGGAACGCTATCAAATTTACACACAAGGGAAGCGTAACTATTTCTGTTGCCATGAAGGAGAAAAATGAACACGGAATTACTTTGGATTTTTCAATATCGGATACCGGTATAGGAATTCAGAATGATAAGGTAGATGAAATATTTGAAAGCTTCACGCAGGCCAGTGTTGAAACTTCGCGAAAATATGGAGGGTCAGGATTAGGTCTCGCGATAACCAAACAATTACTCGAAATGCAAAACGGAACTATTTCTGTGGAAAGTAAAGAGAATGAAGGAACTACTTTTCATTTTTCAATTCCATTTGGTTTAAGTAAATCCAATCGAAAATTATCTTTTAAAGGTAAAAAATTAAAAGATTATCATGGCTGTTTAGAAGGCAAAAAGTTCC
>JBDTHD010000178.1:0-11348 GCA_039937075.1 Ginsengibacter sp.
TATTTTTATTTTCAAAAACATTGCCTGCATCAAAAACAAAATCCACTACTGCTACTTCTTCTGCACCATCATTAATATAATAAACGGGTGCTCCGTTTGAGAGGTTGAATTTGGTGTAAGGAGGTAAAGTTATTTTGAAATCTATCGCATCTTTTATCGGCGGCGTTATTGTTCTGTTGGGCATTTAATTTAAATTATAAAAAGGTTAAGTCAATTTCGGTTCCTAATTCCTGAGATTGATGTTGAATTGAAAGAATAAAAAATTGTATCAGAATGAAATACATAAATTACCCGGTATCTTTTGATCAAAATCCTTCTCACAAAATATTTTTCAGATATATAAATAGCCTTACCAATTTCAGGATACAGAATGAGTTTTTGTACAGAAAAATATATAAGTTTAATAATTCTTTCGGCGTGGAATAATGAATCTACATCTATATATTCTTTTATTTTTGAAAGATCATTTTTAGATTGTTCAGTCCATTCTATTTTTTGAACCATGATTCAATTATTTGGTTCATTTCTTCATTAGTATGTGTGTTCCCACATTCAATATCTTTTAACCCTGATTCTATTTTTTCAAGTAAAATAATCCGTTCCAGCAATATATCTATATTTTCAAATTTTTCTTCCGGCATCGCCTTAATACTTTCAATTATTTTTTCTTTTGTGATCATAATGAATACTTTTTAAACTCAAAACACATTTAAAATTTCAATTCCGTTTTCGCCTCATCAGTATTAAAAACCCTTCCATTTTTTACATCATCCTCTGACTGGTCCTATTTTTTTTCTAGAATTATTTTATAAAAAAATATTATTCACATCCTCAAGTGATAATGATTTTGCAATTTTTATAACCTCTTCTTTTATATTTGAGTCTGTGATAGCAACGCAAATTCTTTTTTCAAATTTACTCTTTTTTGTGACTTCCTGTCAAAGCTATTAAATTCGGGACTTCATAGAAATCAAATCGGCAAATCATTAAATACAAAATAAAAATCTCTGTTATTTATTCATTTACTGTTTACCTTTCAAAATCGTTATTGCCGTTTGCTTTAGGTAAAATCAAATTTTCCAAAATGATTTCTTTTTAAAAAATGAGAAAAAATATTTTTTTATTATTGGCGATTTTGATCCTTGGTTTAGAAGGTTTTAGCCAGGCCAATCCCGGTTTTGATATAACCGGCAACCTGCAATCATTTTTTTCGAGCCATAGTTTTGAGAACGCCTATTTACAATTTGACAAACCTTATTACGCCGCGGGCGATACCATTTATTTTAAAGCTTATGTAACCGAAGGGGAACAACATAAACTTTCTGAACTCAGCGGCGTGCTTCATGTTGATCTTATAAATCCTGGAAATAAAATCGACCAATCTATAAAGTTGCGCCTTAATAGTGGCATCTCTTGGGGCGATTTTGCTTTGCCAGAATCCTTGCCGGAAGGGAATTACAGGATCAGGGCTTATACACAATTGATGCGCAATAATGGCGATGCAGATTTCTTTGAACGGACGTTTCCTGTTGGTTCCTTGTTTAATGATAAAAAAGACAAAAAACACAACGAGCAGAAGTTACAGGAGATAAATCAAAAACCCGACATCCAGTTTTTTCCGGAAGGAGGAAACCTTGTAAATGGTTTGCGCTCGAAAGTGGCTTTTAAAGCAATTGATGAAAACGGATTGGGTATCAAAGTAAAAGGAATTATTCTCGATAATAAAAACAATATAGTTGATTCACTCTCATCCATTCACCTGGGAATGGGAGATTTTTATCTTAATCCCCAGGAAGGAAATTCCTATAAAGCAAAATTAACTTTTGCTGATGGAGCGCAGGATACAGTTGATTTGCCAAAGTCTGCAACTTCAGGAATTGCTCTTATTATTAATAATGATTCCATTGCAAAAGCATCTGTAAAAATAGAAGCAAATGCTAACTATTACCAGGCTCACCAAAACAAAGAATTTCTATTAGTAATTTATTCCGGCGGAATAATGGTAAGCGTAAACTGCAAATTGGATAGTTCAATCATAGACCTTGGCATCCTAAAAAAACATCTTCACACAGGCGTTACAAGAATTACGTTATTTTCTCCGGATAGAGAACCTTTATGTGAGCGCTTGATTTTTATAAAAAATAAAAGGCCGCTTGATTTGCACATAAAATCAGACAAAACGATTTATACCAAAAGAGAAAAGGTGAACATGGATTTGATTGAAAAAAACACGGATGATTCTATGGTTCCGGGGCATTTTTCAGTTTCCGTAGTGGATGAAAACAAAGTGCCCGAAAACGAAAATAATGAAAGGAATATACTGACTGATTTGTTGCTCACTTCAGAAGTAAAAGGAAATGTAGAACAACCTAATTATTATTTTAATGATACCAGCGAAGTCGCACGGGAAAACCTGGATGTATTGATGCTAACGCAAGGCTACCGCAGGTTTGAATGGAAACAGGTGATGAATACCAATGAAACTCCGTTAGCTTTTCAACCGGAAAAGACATTGGAAATTAGTGGTAAAGTAACCAGCATTTCAGGGAAGCCTTTGGCAAAAGCAACCGTTAATTTAATACCCTCTTTCAAAAGCAATTTTCTAACCACCAAATCTGGCAAAAATGGATTGTTTCATTTTTCAAATCTTATTTTCTTTGACACAACCCATTTTGTTTTAAGCGCAATAAATGCTAAAGGGCGCAATTCAACGAAGATTTCTTATTTAAATAATGAAGAGGAACCTGCGGTAATTGACAATAAAAAAATTTACGAACCAATCGCAAATGATAGCAGCATGTCTGTTTATGTTGAAAACGCCAAAAAAGTTCAGGAAGAATATAGCCACTTCAAAGGCAAATTGTTGAAACCTGTAATACTAAAAGGAAAATTGCCTTTGGACAATCAATACCGCACGCAAAGCCTTGCCGGAGCCGGAAATGCCGACCAGGTTATGCATGCTAAGGAAATTGAAAGAATTGGCGGGATGTTATCTACAAGTTTAAATGGCAGGTTGCGAGGAATCGTTTTTTATGATGGCGCCCCTTATTTAGCTGGGACTCTTACCACAGGCCCCATGATAGTTGTAATCGATGGGGTTGTGGCTAATAGTCAGAATGCGAGTGGCCAGGTTGGAGTCTTTGATGTGAACACTATTCCTTCTTTCCAGGTAGAAACTGTCGAAGTGTTGAAATCTGCCACCGCCAGTATTTATGGAATGGGGGGCGGAAACGGCGTATTAATAATTACTACTAAACAGGGAGGAGATGATCTAAATGATATTCCGTCGATTGGGGTTTTGCCAATTGCTCCGATGGGTTTTTATAAAGCAAGAGAATTTTATGCTCCCAAATATGATGATACAAACGAAGATTCAAACCACCCTGACCTGCGTTCCACAATTTATTGGAACCCGGAAATAAAAACTAGTAAAGACGGAAATTCCTCCTTTAATTATTACAACGCCGATGGCACAGGAACTTATAAAGTAACCGTTGAAGGCATTGATGATAACGGCGATATTGGCAGAGTGGTTTACCGATATAAGGTGGAATAAAAATCTTCGGTATTTATTCGTTTACTGTTTACCTTTAAGAGTGATAAACAAAAATATTCCAAAACATTCCTCTTAAAAAATGAGAAAAAATGTTTTATTATTATTGGCAACTTTAATCTTCGGATTAAAAGGTTTTGGTCAATCCGCTAACTCCGGTTTTAATATCGCCGGAGATTTGACACAATTTTTTTCTCATCATTCATTTGAGAACGCCTATTTACAATTTGACAAACCTTATTACGCCGCAGGCGATACCATTTATTTTAAAGCGTATGTAACCGAAGGCGAACAGCATCAACTTTCTGAATTGAGTGGCGTCCTTCACGTAGATTTAATTAATTCTGAAAACAAAATTGATCAATCTATAAAATTGCAGCTCCGAAGCGGCATAAGCTGGGGCGACTTTGCATTGGCGGAATCATTACCAGCAGGCAATTATAGGATAAGAGCCTATACGCAACTGATGCGCAATAATGGCGAAACAGATTTCTTTGAACGGAACATTCCTGTTGGCTCGGTGTCTAATGATAAAAAAGACAAAAATCAACAAACGCTGGAAAAAAATAACAAACCAGACATTCAATTTTTTCCTGAAGGAGGGAATTTGGTAAATGGTTTGCGTTCCAAAGTGGCTTTTAAAGCAATTGGCGAAAACGGATTGGGTATTGGTGTAAAAGGAATTATTATTGATAATAAAAACAACATAATTGATTCACTCGCATCAACCCATTTGGGAATGGGATATTTTTATCTTGACCCCGAAAAAGGGAAAAATTATAAAGTAGAATTGACTTTTGCCGATCGAAAAAGAGATACAGTCAGCCTTCCAAAAGCGCAAACATCCGGACTAACCTTAACAGTGGATAAGGATGATATTTCAAAAATGTCGTTTAAGATAGAAGCCAATGAACCCTATATTCTTGCCAACCGCCACAAAAATTATCTGTTGCTAATTTATTCCGGTGGAAAATCCATTACTTATAAAATCAATCTTGAAGTTGAGATAAACATACTTGAAATTCAAAAAAAATTGCTTCAAACGGGTGTCAATGTAATTACTTTATTTTCTGCTAATGGCGAACCCTTATGTGAGCGGCTACTCTTTGTAAAAAACAAATCGCCACTTAATTTACAAATCAAATCAGAGAAAAAAATTTATGCCAAAAGAGAAAAAGTAAACCTGGATTTGGTTGCAAAAAATGGACTTGATTCAATGGTTCCTGGTCATTTTTCGGTTTCTGTAATTGATGAAAAAATTGTTTCTGAATACGCAAATAATGAGCACACGATATTAACGGATTTGCTCCTAACCTCAGAATTAAAAGGCCATGTGGAACAACCCAATTATTATTTTAATGATAGCAGTAACGCAGCCAGCGAAAATCTTGATAATTTGATGTTGACGCAAGACTATCGCCGGTTTGAGTGGAAGCAAATAATGGATACCAGCTATGATTCTTTAGCTTTTCAACCCGAAAAGGCATTGGACATCAGTGGTAAGGTAACGAACCTGTCCGGTAAGCCTTTGGAAAACGCAACCGTTAATTTAATACCTTATCATGGGGATACCATTTTAACGAGGAAGACAGATGACAAAGGAATTTTTCATTTTTCAAATGTTGCTTTCATGGATACGATTCATGTAGCTTTAAACGCAATAAATTCAAAAGGGAGAAATTCAACCAGGATTACCTATTTTAATGAAAACGATGCGCCTGCAATATCTGCCATGCAAATACCCGTTTTAGAAACAGTGAAAGATACCGCTATGTCGGTTTATCTTGAAAACGCCAAAAAAGTTCAGGAAGAATATAGCCTGTTTAAAGGTAAAATACTGAAAACCGTAGTAGTGAAAGGTAAATTGCCTTTGGATAATAAATACAGGACGGAAAGCCTGGCAGGAGCGGGCAATGCAGACCAGGTGATGCATGCAAAGGAAATTGAAAGGATAGGGGGACAATTATCTACGAGTTTAAATGGGAGATTACTTGGCGTTGGATTTTCTAATGACACTCCATATTTGCGGAGCGCTCATTTAGAATCAGCGCATGGTGGTATTGGGGGAATGTTAGTAGTAATAGACGGAGCAATAATTAATCCTAACGGTGGCCCCGTTGGTATTAATACTATTCCGTTATCCCAGGTAGAAACAGTTGAAGTATTAAGATTTGCCAGTGCAAGTATCTATGGCATGAATGGTGGAAATGGTGTATTGGTTATTACTACCAAACAGGGAGATGAAAAGTATAAAGATGATGCCTCATTTGGGATTTTATCGATTGACCCGGTAGGTTTTTATAAAGCAAGGGAATTCTATTCTCCAAAATATGATGATACAAACGAAGATTCAAAACGCCCGGATTTGCGCTCCACGATTTACTGGAATCCAGAAATAAAAACAGGTAAAGATGGCAATGCATCGCTTGATTATTACAATGCCGATGGCACAGGAACTTATAAAGTAACCGTTGAAGGCATTGATGAGAACGGCGATATTGGCAGAGCGGTTTACCGATATAAGGTGGAATAAAAATCTTAGGTATTTATTGGTTTACTGATGATCGGTAATAAAGCGTATTGCTATTGTTATCTGTAAAAATTCTCTGGCATTCTTCTAAAATTTCTTCTCTTGTTACTGCGTGGTATTTTTCCAGTTCGGTATTCATCAGGTTGGCATCGCCCAACAATTCATAATTGGCAAGGCTGTTGGCTCGGTTCATCAAACTAATGTCTTCAAAAGCAATCATGCTTTCTGTTTTGTTTTTTATTTTTTCCAACTCCAGCACGGAAATCATTTCCGTTTTTATTTTTTCTAATTCTTTGAACAAAGCGTTTTCGGCCGTTTCCAATGTAACACCTTTTATCAATCTTCCACTTATCGAAAGTAGCCCCGGGTCTATGCTTCCGCTTTCCGAGCAATCTATGCTGCTAAATAATTGCTGATCTTTTACCAGGCTTTGAAAGAGTCTTGAAGAAGTGCCGCCGCCAAGAATTTCTGAAATTATTTCAGTTGCATAATATCTGTTATCAAGCCTTCCGCAAATGTGCCAGCATTTGAATAAGGCGTCCAGCGGAACCGGCGCTGTTACTTCCATCATGCGTGGTTCTTTTTGTTCCGGTTCCTGCTTAATCTTTCGGTCGTATTTTTTCCCTGCGGGGATATCGCCAAACCATTTTTCAGCAAGTTGCTTTACCTGTTCTACAGAAACATTTCCTGCCACCGTTAATATGGCATTGGAAGGCGTGTAATGTTGATGAAAAAAATCCTTTACTTCCTGCAATTTGGCATTTTCTATATGGCTTACTTCCTTTCCTATTGTCATCCATTTATAGGGATGCACTTTATAACAAAGATCCCTGAGTTTGTGCCATACATCGCCATAAGGCTTGTTGATATAATGCTCTTTAAATTCTTCAATTACCACTTTTCTTTGTACCTCCAACGACTTTTTATTAAAAGCCAGTGAATACATGCGGTCGCTTTCGAGCCAAAAAGCGGTTTCAATATTCTCGGCAGGCAGCTGGCAATAATAATTAGTAAGATCGTTGGATGTATACGCATTGTTTTCGCCACCGGCCATTTGCAGCGGCTCATCGTACGATTCTATGTGCACACTGCCACCAAACATCAGGTGTTCGAATAAATGGGCAAAGCCAGTGTGGGCTTCGTCTTCATCGCGTGCGCCTACGTCATACATCACGTCAACAACAGCCATTGGCGTACTTTTATCCTCATGTACGATCACCCTTAATCCATTATCTAAAACGAATTTTTCAAATTTAATCATAACAGCAAAATTGCGTCAAACGAAATCATTTCCCAAATGGCTTTAAAAAGAATAACAAAAAAAAGGACGCAAACAACCGGTTTTAGAAAATAAAAATCGGTTATAAATGTAGGTCTGCTGCTGATTTACCTAATTCTTCCAATGTGGATGTATAGAAGAACAGGTAAATTATTTCTCATAACCAAAATGGTGGTTTTATAACCCGTTTTTTGTAAAAGATTTTTATAAACTTCAACCTTACCCGAAAAATTATTGTCAATAGCCATTACAATATCTCCATCTCTAAGACCGGCCCTGTCTGCCGGCGAGCCCTTTACAATATCGTCAATATATACAGTACTATCAATGCTATACATAGTCATTCCTGTATAAGAATAATCAAATAGATCACGAAAATGAGTATTAGGCGTCAAGTGAATTTCTTTGCGGGGATAATTAATTACCAGATTAAAGCGGCGCAGAATGTCATCGCCAATTAAACCGGCCCGCTGAGGGTAAGCGAGAAGATTAAACTCGTCATCATAAAGATAAGTAGGCACTTTTCTAAATTTATAATTCCCGATTTGTACTTCTTTAATTATTGTAAGGCGCATTCTTTTTTTTCCACCCATTCCCTGTACCACTATTTGCACCGGTTTTCGTTTTCTCGATAAAATTGAACTGTCGTCTACAAATTGACTGCTTATTAAAAAACATAAGCCCGCGCCTGTATCAAAAAAATAATTCTGTTTAAACTTTTTTGCACCCTCTACGTTTAAAGGAATAATAGGTATGCCCTTAAAAGTAGGATGCAACAATATTCCTCGCGGAGGATAACTCATATAACCCGGATCAAAAATGCTTATTTTTAAGCTGTCAAAATCAACTTTTACTATGTATCGTGATAAAAAACTGTAACCGATTATTCCGTCAATTTGCATTCCATAAACCTGCGTAAGCACTTCATAATTATTAATATAAAAATTAAGGCTATCAACTGTTAAGCCCGGGAAAGAGATTTTTTGATTGGGAGCAAAATCCACTTTCCGGACTCCTGCAATACCATACAGGTATCTTCCGGAAGGAAAATGTTTAATTGAATATTTTTCAGTTGTACCGGAGTCTAAAGAAATACCACTGCTGCCGGTGTCTAATATAAAATGAAAGGTATCCGGAATATCGTCAAACTTTGCGGCAAGCAATATCACGCCGCCATTTAATTGCGTAAAAGGAAATGACGTAACGAATTTGGCAGGTTTTTCCCAATATATTTCCTGCCCGAATGTGGTTGACGTGGAAAAAGCCAATATTAAATAAAGGAAAAGTCTCATACCCGTTAAAAACTAAATTTAAGATTTATGCTTGTATTTTTGCTTAAATATTTTGTTGGTTAAAAACCTTCAAAATGAAATTTTTGAATATGAATACATCGCAACTGTTAGAAAAAGCTCTACGTTTTGAATTTCTTTCTGTAGAAGAAGGCACTTATTTATTTAAAAATGCTGCATTGACAGAATTAATGGTCGTGGCCGATGAGCTTAGAAAAATACAGGTTCCTCATGGAAAAGTAACATGGATAATAGATAGAAACGTAAATACTACTAATGTTTGTATTGCCAATTGCAAGTTCTGTAATTTCTACAGAATTCCCGGCCACAAAGAAGCTTATGTTACAGACATCGAAACTTATAAAAGAAAAATTGAAGAAACATTTAAATACGGCGGCGAACAATTACTATTGCAGGGTGGCCACCATCCTGATTTGGATTTGAATTATTATGTCAATCTTTTTAAAGAATTAAAAAATATATTTCCAAGACTTAAACTTCATGCGCTGGGGCCACCAGAAGTGGCACATATCACAAAAGTTTCAAAATCTACGCATCGCGAAGTTCTAATGGCGCTCAAAGAAGCTGGTCTTGATTCCATGCCCGGCCCTGGCGCAGAAATACTAACGGACAGGGTTAGACGCTTAATCAGCAAAGGGAAATGTGGCTCACAGGAATGGCTGGATATAATGACGGAAGCACACAAACTGGGGCTTACAACATCGGCTACGATGATGTTTGGCCACGTGGAAACGATTGAAGAAAGGTTTGAACATTTGGTAAAACTGAGAACCGTTCAGGATAAAAAACCAGAAGGCGCAGTAGGATTTTTAAACTTTATTCCGTGGACTTTCCAGGATGTAGATACGTTACTTACAAAAATTCGCGGCGTTCATAATCTTACCACTCCCGAAGAATATATCCGCATGATAGCCATGAGCCGCATCATGTTGCCCAACGTAAAAAACATACAGGCAAGCTGGCTTACAGTAGGCAAACAAATAGCACAGATTTGTCTTCACGCGGGCGCCAATGATTTTGGCAGCATTATGATAGAAGAAAATGTAGTGAGCGCCGCAGGCGCGCCACATCGCTTTACGGCTAATGGAATCCAGGAAGCCATACGGGAAGCGGGTTTTGAGCCGCAGCTTAGAAACCAGCAATACGAATTCAGGGAAATGCCGCAACTGATGGAAGAACAGGTAATTGATTATTGATTATTTCTTTATTATGGATTATAAAAATATAAGGTGGAACAAGAAATCTATACAAAATTTAAGGAGTCAGATTATATTACAAAAGAATATTTTAAGTTAGAATTAAATGCCCGTCTCGCACAATTTGAAATTAGAATGCAGAAAGGATTTAAAGAAATCATTTTTTGGCTTGTAGGAGCAATGGTGGGAATTGTGGGATTAGCTGTTGCAATACTTAAATTCTCCAATTGATAATTTTAATTTCTTTTCTGCCATAAATGATATTTTTGAATTAATGGCATTTCAAACCTTTACTCCCGAGCAATCAATTCCCAAAATAAAACAATATTGCGCTTACCAGGAAAGGTGCCATTCAGAAGTGAGGGATAAATTGTATTCTTTCGGGCTCAACAAAAAAGAAGTTGAAGAAATCATTTCTATTTTAATTACAGAAAACTATTTAAATGAAGAACGCTTTGCCATTCACTTTGCTGGCGGGAAATTCCGGATGAAACAATGGGGTAAAGTGAAAATTAAGCAAGCCTTAAAATTTAAAAAAGTAAGCGATTATTGTATTCGCAAAGCTTTGAAGGAAATTGATACAAAAGAATATGAAAGAGTTTTCCAAAAGTTAGCCGAACAAAAATTGAAAACCTTAAAAGGTGAAAAAAATATTTTTATAAAAAAAAGAAAGCTCCAGGATTTTCTATTGCAGCGAGGATTTGAAAGCAAAATGGTGCAAGACGCAGTGAATAAAAATTAGTAGTCATACGCTTCGAAATAAAAAATTTAATAGATAGTTTGTCGGTAATAATTAATTAAATTTGATAAAGGAGTTAATTATGAAAACAGAATTTAAAAATGTTGTCTGGAAAGAAGGCGAATATTTCGTAGCACAGTGTCTGAATATCGAAGTTTCGTCCTTTGGAAAGTCGAAAGATGAAGCTTTGAAAAATTTAAACGAAGCTATAGAATTATATATGGAAGATGCCTCGTTTGATAATTTACCTGAAATAGGATCTCCAGAAATTACTTATTCCCAAATCGAACATGCCTAAATTATTTTCCTCAGATCAGATAATTAGGGTTTTACTAAGAAATGGCTTTGAATTTGTTTCACAAAAAGGCAGCCATAGAAAATATCGCAAAATGGGAAATCCAACTTTGACGACCATTGTTCCTGCCGATAGAAAGGAGACTCCTTTGGGTACTTTTAAATCTATACTAAAGCAATCGGAATTACAAGCTTCAGATTTTGAAAAATAATTTATTTCAAATAACTTATGTCTTCACTTACCATCACTCTTATTCAAACCAAACTTTATTGGGAAGATAAAAAAGCCAATCTTGAAATGCTTCAACAAAAAATTGAAAGCATCAAAGCGAAAACAGAAGTTATTATTTTGCCCGAAATGTTCACTACCGGCTTTAGCATGAAGCCTGAATTATTTGCTGAAACAATGGATGGTGAAACAGTAAGTTGGATGAAAAAAATTGCTGT
>JBDTHD010000179.1:0-2452 GCA_039937075.1 Ginsengibacter sp.
AGCATCAGGAGTATCATTTACAAAAAACCTGTAGATTTTTTGGGTTATAAATTTTGCCGTTTGTTTTTGTTCTAATAAGATATCAATGATATCATCTCCATTGAAATTTCCTGTTTTGCCAAGAAAGGTTTTTTTACCAGTATCATGGGCAAAAGGCCGGTCAACGAATCCGCCTTGCAAATTAAATCCCCATCCTGTAAAAGCCCTTGCGCTTTCCTTTATATCATCTTCAGTATAATTGCCACGGCCCATTGTAAACAGTTCCATTACCTCGCGTGCAAAATTTTCATTGGGATGTTGCTTTTTATTTTGTTGATTATTAAGGAAAGAAAGCATTGCAGGCGACTTGCTTACTTCGCGCAGCAGATCTCCAAAATTTCCCAAAGCATTTTCACGAATCACATTTAAAAGTTGCTGCTGATAATAAATATTAATAACCCGGCAGGCAAAATGCCCGTGCCAGAAAAGGCTCATTTTTTCGCGTAACTGTGCTTCACTGTTTATCATTTCTCCAAGCCACAAAAGATTCAGGCTCTTTATGTCATCGGCAGATTGTTTTCGCAATTGCTTCTTCTGATCCTGGGTTAGTTTTTGCATCTTTCCCAGGTCCTCTATTCCTTGTACCAGCTCGTCTAAAGAACCATTGGCCACTTGTAATGGTTCCGTTTTTTTAGATGAAGTTTTTTCTAAAATTTTGTATAAATCTTTTTGAGAAATATGGCCAAGCTCATTTACATTTTCGGCCATTGGGCCAAAAGCGGCACGCCATAAAAGGTGTTGGTTTTTTTGTTGATTAGTCAACGGCATAATAATCGATTGCAGAGTATGAAAGGATAATTACTGGTACAGGGAAAGATAGACTAAACGGAAAACAGAAAGTTTAATGTGTGTTCATTTCTTTAAAAATAAAGAAGTGCGGCTTGTCAGTAAACAAACACCCGCCTGACCAAGTCAATTCGGGCAGGAATAAACCTTGTTTTTATTTTAGCTGATTCTTTCTTCACCAAAATATTTCCACAATACTTCCGGCAATGCAATGCCATCTTTGGTTTGATTATTTTCAAGCAGCGCAGCTACAATCCTTGGCAGCGCCAAAGAAGAGCCATTTAAGGAATGAACCAATTGTGTTTTTCCATCCGCTTTAAAACGGATCTTCATCCTATTGCTTTGAAAGGATTCAAAATTGCTGACGGAGCTTACTTCCAGCCATTTTTCCTGCGCTGCGCTATATACTTCAAAATCATAAGTGAGCGCAGAAGTGAAACTCATATCGCCGCCGCACAACCGCAAAATGCGATAAGGTAGATTCAAGGATTGCAACAATTTTTCTACATGCAAAAGCATTTCTTCTAACACTTCATAACTTTTTTCAGGATGAACCAATTGAACCAATTCCACTTTATCAAACTGGTGAACACGATTCAACCCGCGCACGTCTTTTCCATAGCTTCCCGCTTCGCGGCGAAAACAAGGCGTATACGCGGTCATTTTAACTGGCAGTTCATTTTCTTTTAGAATTTCATCCCGATAAATATTGGTAAGTGGAACTTCCGCTGTAGGAATTAAAAATAAATTATCAACTGTCGCCTCGTACATCTGGCCTTCCTTATCGGGCAATTGGCCCGTGCCATAAGCGCTGGCCTCATTCACCATAAATGGCGGTTCATATTCGGTGTATCCCGCTGCTGTATTATAATCCAGGAAATACTGAATTAATGAACGCTGCAATTTGGCGCCTTTATTTTTATAAAAAGGAAATCCTGCGCCGGTAACTTTATTGCCCAATTCAAAATTGAAAAGATCATATTTTTTGGCAAGTTCCCAATGAGGAACCGCATCTTTTGCCAGTGTTGGTTTTTCACCACCTTCTCTTACCACTTCATTTTCTTCAGGTGTTTTCCCTTGCGGAACTGAAGTGTGAGGGAGGTTTGGTAATTGTATTAAATTATCATGTAATTCTTTTTCTATTGCGGTTAATTTTTCATTAACAGGCTGCAAAAAGCTTTTCAAACTTGCTACTTCCAGCTTTTTTTCTTCAGCCAAACGTTTTTCTCCCTTCGCCATTAGCTGGCCGATTTCTTTGGAAAAGCTATTTATTTTTGACTGCCTTTCATCCAGTTCAAACTGCAATTTCTTTCTTTCATCATCCAAAGAAATGATGGCATCAACCAATGAAATATCCACAAAATGTTTTGTTGCCAATCCTTTTAAAACTTCTTCCCTGTTTGCTTTTATAAAATTTACCTGTAACATTTTGCGGTTTATATTTTAATTGCAAATATAACAAGTGTGGCGAAAGGTGAATGGTGAATGGTGAATAAGAATCCAGGGAAAAAGTTGGTTTACTGTAAAAAAGATAATGAGATTCGCAGTTGAGCGCTATGTAAATTTATGATATCAAACTTCTACAACTTTTAACCGATTTACTTTTTACTTTTGCCGCATGAATGTA
>JBDTHD010000180.1:0-2304 GCA_039937075.1 Ginsengibacter sp.
GTCTTCCCTATTGCGTGCATAACGATAGCAAACTCCAAGCATGCGCGGACTAAATCTATTATACAACGCCTCCTGCGCATTTGAAAGGTTATCAAGACAGCCTTGAAGCATTATCTCTTCTGTCATATAGTTTGCTTGTTTAACCCTACTAAGATAGGACAATTTTTAACTTAAAATGCTGCATGAAAAAAAAATTGTTAAATTAAAAATAGAAATTTTTTAATTTTCAACGTTTTTGCAGCATTCTTTTTAAAAATATCTCCTTTTAAGAAGAATAACCAATAATGTTTAATTACTTGTCAATTAAAACTTTGCCGGTCATTTCTGCCGGTATTGGCAATTTCATCATTGTTAATATGGTTGGAGCAATGTCACCCAATTTACCGGGAGTTATTTTTCCATGCCATTCCTTATCAATTATCAAAAAGGGCACCAGGTTTTTTGTATGAGCAGTATTTGGTGTTCCATCTTCATTTACTATATAATCTGCATTTCCATGATCGGCGGTCAGAAAAATCGTGTATCCATTTTCCAGGCCAGCAGTTACAATTTCTTTTACACATTTATCCACCGTTTCTACAGCTTTTACTACAGACGCCCAAACGCCTGTATGACCAACCATATCTGCATTTGCAAAATTTAAACAAATAAAATCATCAGACTGTTTTTTAATTTCGGCAACTAAAGCATCCGTCACTACGTAAGCGCTCATCTCTGGCTGAAGATCGTAAGTAGCCACTTTTGGCGAAGGGATCATAATACGGTTTTCGCCCTCAAAAGGCTTTTCCCTGCCTCCACTAAAGAAAAAGGAAACATGAGGATATTTTTCTGTTTCCGCAATGCGGATTTGCTTTTTCTGATTCGCTTCTAATACTTCGCCAATCGTATTTTTCAGATCATCTTTTTCAAAAATAATCCGCAAATTTTTAAATGTATGATCATAAAGCGTCATCGTTGTATAGTCTAAATTAAGAGGTTTCATATCATATTCCGGAAATGCAGACTGGGTAAGCGCTTCCGTAATTTCGCGGCATCTGTCTGTTCTAAAGTTGAAACAAATCACCGCATCTCCATCTAATATTTCCGAATCGGGCGCTTCGGCATTAATAATTGGTTTCAGAAATTCGTCCGTTACATTATTTTCGTAAGAACTATGAATTGCAGAAAAAATATTGGTAGATATTTCACCCTTTCTATGTACCAAGGCGTCATAAGCTACCTTAATTCTTTCCCATCTTTTATCCCTGTCCATTGCGTAATATCTTCCGGTAATGGTTGCTATTTTACCAGTTGTTTTTTCCAGGTGTTGCTGAAGATCTTCTAAAAAATGAATCCCACTTTTAGGGTCCGTATCCCGGCCATCGGTAAAAGCATGGATATACACTTTTTCAAGACCGTGTTTTTTGCAAATGGTGGTAATCGCTTTTAAATGATCAATATGCGAATGAACACCTCCGTTACTTACTAAACCCATTAAATGCAGGGGCTTTTTATTTTCTTTGGCATAATTTAAGCTCTGTAAAAGAGCGGGATTTTTTTCAAATTCTCCATTTTCAATAGCCACATTGATACGTTCCAGTTCCTGGTAAACAACCCTGCCCGCGCCTAAATTCAGATGCCCGACTTCGCTGTTTCCCATTTGGCCTTCCGGCAAGCCGACGGCTCGCCCATAAGTAATCAAAGTACTATGCGGATATTGATTATAAAGTGAACTTACAAAAGGAGTTTTGGCATTTTGAATCGCATCGCTTTCCTTCTTTTGACCAAGGCCCCACCCGTCCATAATAACTAAAATAACTTTTTTTATTTCCATTTTTCAAAACTAATTATAAGTGATTACATAATTGCAATAATACCAAAATCATAGTATAACTTTAATATCTGGCAAGTCGTTCGCAGTATAAATAAATCATCAATATTATTTTTTTATGAAAAAAATTATACTCTCATTTATTATTTTAATTGTTGCACCTTCTTTCATTAAAGAATCATTTTCTGATATTATTAATGCTATCAAATCGGGCGATGCTACCCAAGTAGCTAAATATTTTGATAATACTGTTGAAATTACTTTGCCTGAAAAAAGTAATTCCTTAAATAAAACACAGGCTCAAATTGTATTGAGCGATTTTTTTACGCAGAATCCCGTAAAAGATTTTAAAATAATCCATCAAAGCGAAAAAGCCGGCTCAGAATATTGCATCGGTAATTTAATTACGTCAAATGGTGTTTTTCGCACCACTATTTTTACAAAACAAAAAGATGGAAAGGAACTAATCCAAGAATTAAGATTTGAAAAATAAA
>JBDTHD010000181.1:0-4866 GCA_039937075.1 Ginsengibacter sp.
TAAAAATGAAAATATTTTCTCTTTTTCTCGTGATATGTATGGGCTCGTTCTTATCATTGAGTGTGAGTGCGCAAAAAACATCGGCCAGGTATTCTATTTCCGGCAAAGTAACTGATGCTTCAGGCTCCCAACTTGCTGGTGCTTCAGCTTTTATTCCTGACTTGGGGAAAGGAAATATTGCGGACGCCAACGGACATTTTGTAATCAGTGATATTCCGGCAGGCAATTATCTTGTCGAAATAAAGTATATAGGATACAAAAGCGTTCTCCAAAATATTTATTTCAATAAAAATATAGTTCAGGACTTTTCATTGTCAATTGCTGCGACTGAACAAGCCCCGATAGTGGTAACCGGAGAAAGCAAAGCTGTAAGCATTAGAAGAGATCCAGTGCCTATGGCAGTCATCGACAAAAATTATATAAATGATCATCCTGCTGCCGGAAATGTAATCGCTGAAATAGCAAATATTCCTGGCGTTAGCGCGGTTACTACCGGACCAAATATTTCAAAACCATTCATCCGCGGGCTTGGTTATAACCGCGTCGTTACTGCAGAGGACGGTATAAGGCAGGAAGGCCAACAATGGGGCGATGAACATGGGATTGAAGTTGATCAAAATTCAATTGATAGGATTGAGGTTATTAAAGGTCCGGCAAGCTTAAGCTTTGGTCCCGATGCCATTGGAGGAGTCGTTAATTTACTTACTGCTCCCCCTGTGGAGGAAGGGAAAATATTGGGTGCAGTTACCGGGAATTATGGTACAAACAATGGATTAATAAATACGTCCTTAAAGTTACAGGGTAATCAAAATGGCTTTGTGTGGGGAACGGTAATTTCTGATAAAGAAGCAAAAAATTACCAAAATCAACATGATGGCCGCGTGTACGCGACTGGATTTAAAGAAAAGGATGCCCGTGCCATGATTGGACTCAATAAATCATGGGGCCATTCTTACTTGAATGCTTCCGTTTTTGACGATTTGCAGGATATACCTGATGGAAGCCGCGATTCTTTGACCAGGAAATTTACTTACCAAGTTTCAGATGACGATGTTACTCGTCCAATAGTTCCGGAGTCAATGCTGAATTCGTATAATATCCCGGTTTTGCACCAACATGTACAATTAAGCCGTATCTATAATAACACCAGCATTCATTTGGGAAATGGGAATCTGTTGGTAAACCTCGGGTATCAATATAGCCACAGAAGAGAGTATACGCATCCTACAGAACCTGATATACCAGGGTTGAATTTGCAATTAACCACCTATACTTACGATGTAAAATATAATTTTCCTTTAGGAAATGATTACCAAACCACATTTGGAGTAAATGGAATGTATCAAAATAATTCGCTTGGTTATGGCACAGATTTCCCGATTCCGGCCTATAAGCAGTTTGATTTTGGGCCCTTCTTTGTTGTGAAAAAAGTTTTTGGAAAACTGGACCTTTCAGGCGGAGCGCGCTTTGATACACGTTCTTTTAATGGCCACGCTGCTTACCTGGATACTACGGTTCAATATTACCCACAACTATACAAAGGCCCTAATCCTACATCAGTCAAAAATATTGTTGAACAATTTGATGCATTAAAGAAGAACTTTTCCGGACCTTCGGGAAGTTTAGGCGGAACCTATAACTTTTCAGATAAATTTTTATTAAAAGCAAATCTGGCTTCGGGTTTCAGGGCACCAAGCATTTCAGAATTGTCTGCCAATGGGGCCGACCCGGGTTCCCAGATTTTTCATGTGGGCAACAGTGATTTTAAACCCGAGTTTAGCGTACAAGGAGATTTCGGCGCATTTCTTACTTTGAAAAATGTGTCCGCAAGTTTGGAACTTTTTGATAACCAAATAAACCATTATATTTTTCAGCAACAGATTTTGGACGCCAATGGCAATCCGGAAAGAGTTAATTCAGATGGCTCTTCTAATCCAAATGGTATTTATAGCAAGTTCACTTATGTGCAAAGCAAAGCACGGATTGACGGCGGAGAGTTCTCTATTGACATTCATCCAATCCCAATGATTCATTTTCAAAATTCATTATCAGTCATTTATGGAACCAATCTCGGAACAGGAAGCAGTGTGCCAGACAGCTTAAAATACCTGCCATTTATACCACCGCTGCATACTCATTCAGAATTACGTGTATCTTTTCCAAAAGCCTTAAACAAATTCAAAAATATATATGCTTTTGCTGGTTTTGACCACTTTAATTCTCAAAACCGTTTTTTTGCCGCTTATGGTACAGAAACATATACTGATGGATACAACCTGCTCAGTGCAGGCATTGGCGCTAATTTAGTAAATGCTTCTGGAAGAACCGTTGTAGAACTGAATATTGAAGGAACCAACCTCGCCAATGTAAATTATCAATCTAACATGAGCCGGCTTAAATATTTTGACAATTTGAATGTACAACCCGGCATTCAGCCCGGCATTTTTAATATCGGAAGAGATATTAGCTTTAAAGCTGTGGTGCCTTTTGATCTTTCTTCGAAAAAGAAAACTGATAGCACTTTATAAAAAACGGAAAGGATTTATGGCTAATTGCGTGCGAGATTTGAACAATTTGTGAAGAAATGTTTTCTGAATTGATTTCAAAAAAGGTTATCAACTTTTAAAAGTTGGTAACCTTTTTTATATAACAGTAAACGAAGAAATAATGATATTTTTATTTTGCCTGCTAAGTGCTTTACGTTTAGCAGGCATTTTTTTTAGTATTCACATTTGTCCCTTTTAACACCTGCTCCACAATAAAAATACCTGGTTACATTAGATGTAAAATCCATTTAACCGTTCGATAGTAAACAAAGAAATAATCAGTATTTTTATTTCCAAAAGCTACCAATAAATTTTACCGTTTGTTCAGATAAACCTCTTTATCTCCTATCTAAGACATTTTTATTTTCCCAGGTTTACTGAAACTTTTTTGTTTAAATTCAATTTTGGAATAATATAGTTTGGGAAATTTGTAATGGAATTGTAAATTAGCTGTTAAAATAACTGATACAGAAAAGCTATTACGGAGAATTTAATTTTAATTAAAGATAAAAATCTTTAAGAATGTAAAATTACCAGCAACACCAACTATCCTGATGACCGCCAATTCGTCTTTTTAATTAAACTGCTAAAAGGCATCAATGGATCATTTAATAAAAATACTGGTAGTAGAAGATGAGATGATCATCGGCGCAAAAATATCTATGCAACTGACCAACCTCGGGTATGATGTAACAGGTATTTTGCCTCATGGGGAAGAAGCAGTTCTTCATGTAAAGGAAAACCATACCGATATTATTTTGTTGGATATTAATCTTAGAGGCCCGTTAGATGGAATTGAAACTGCAAAACAAATCCAAAGATTTTCCTGCGTTCCAATTATTTACCTCACCGCTAATTCAGATGAAGCAACGTTTAACAGAGCTAAAACTACCAAACCCGCGGCTTTTATTTCAAAACCGTTTAAGCAGCTCGATTTGCAAAGAGCCATTGAACTTGCTATTTGCAGAATGGCGGAAACCCAAACAGGCCCTTTGCTCATTACCGAGAGCAATGGTGAACAACCTTTTATTTTAAATGATAGAATTTTTGTTCGGTACAAGGATAAAATGATAAGAATAATGATTCCTGATATTTTGTATATCGAAGCGGACCGCAACTATAGCCGAATATTTACCAGGGACAAAGAATATCTTCTATCCATTACGCTCAAAACTATTGAAGAAAAACTTTCTGCGAATCTTTTTGTACGGATACACCGCTCTTACATTATCAACATTGCGCAGGTAGATGAAGTAGGGGAGAGCTACGTGATTATTACCAATAAGCCCATCCCTCTGAGCGCCGGTTTGAAAGATCATTTACTTGAAAAAATTCAAACTTTATAAAAGCAATATAGATATAACAGTAATGGTTGAACGAAAATAAGATTTTATGAAAAAAGTTTGTTTTCTGTTATTATTTTCTGCCCATGTGGCTTATGGCCAGGAAAACCCTTATGACAGCCTGCAGCTAAAATTGAACGTAGCAACATCTGACACACAAAAACTGGAACTGATTAAGCAATTGGCAGATGTGGCTTTTGGCTCTGATATGCAAAAAGCTTTGGAATTTTCCAGGCAGGGTGTTCAATTGGCGGATAAGATTGGGGATAAAAACTGGCAACCCAGGTTTTACGAAATGGAAGGAAGAATGCATGCCAATTTGGTTCATTTGGATTCTGCGTTGAATTATTTCAACAAAGCAATAAAGGGTTATACGGCTGTAAAAAATAAAAAAGGAGAGGCGACCACCTTGTTTAAATTTGCCTGGGTGTATAAAAAGCAAGGTCAGATTGATAAGGCGATGACAGCGGATCTTCGTGCTTTAAAAATAATGGAAGAATTAGATGAACCATTAGGGACAGCAGCCGGATTCGAAAGGGTTTCGGAAGATCTTCAGATACAGGGACAACTGGATGAAGCGATGAATTACGCACAAAAAGCGATTGATATTTGCCAAAAAAATAAGCTCGACCGCGAATTAGTATTTGCGTTGACTGCGGCAGGATCGGTAGCCATTGCAGCGGGGCATAACCAGCAATCTTTTGAATTTTTCGATAAAGCATTAAACCTCGCCCGCATTCAAAAATTTGATGAAACGTCAATTTGTGATTTTACCAACAATAAGGGAAATGCTTTAAAAAAATTGGGAAGATATCAAGAAGCTTTGAAGGGATATCAAACTGCTCACAACATTGCAGTGCAGGCAAATTACAGCAATGCAATCACTGCCACATTCGCGAACCTGGCCGAAATAAATCTTCTTTTAAAAGATTATAAAGGAGCATTGCCATTTCAATTAGAAACGTTGCGTCTGCAGG
>JBDTHD010000182.1:0-2232 GCA_039937075.1 Ginsengibacter sp.
ATTGCTCATGAAATTCAGAATCCCTTGAATTTTGTAAACAATTTTTCTGAAGTAAATAAGGAATTACTATTGGAAATGAAAGAGGAGATAGATAAGGGTAATTTAGAAGAAGCAAAATCTCTTGCCAATGATGCGATTGAAAATGAAGGAAAAATTCTACATCATGGGAAAAGAGCCGATGCCATCGTAAAAGGAATGTTGCAACACAGCCGCAGCAGCAATGGCGAAAAAGAACCCACTAATATAAATTCGCTGGCTGACGAATATTTGCGATTGGCTTACCATGGCCTGCGGGCAAGGGACAAAAGTTTTAACTCGGATATGAAAACAGATTTCGATGAAAGCCTTCCGAAAATAAATATCGTTGCGCAGGATGTAGGCAGAGTAATTTTAAACTTAATTACCAACGCGTTTTATGCAGTGAAGGCGGCTAAATCGCAAAAGGGAAATGATTACGAACCAACGGTTTGGGTAAGCACTAAAAAAGAAAATGAAAAAATATTGGTTATGGTGAAAGACAACGGAATCGGAATTCCTGATTCAGTAAAGGATAAAATATTCCACCCGTTTTTTACGACCAAACCAACGGGAGAGGGGACAGGCTTGGGTTTGAGTTTAAGTTATGATATCATTAAAGCACATAGCGGACAAATAAAAGTGGAAAGCAAGGAGGATGAAGGAACTGAATTTACGGTTGAAATACCGGTTGCGTGAATTTTTAATAAATGAGTTACGAAACTTTTCGCACAAAAGCTTTAACTCAATCAAACTTCATTCAGTTTTTATAATTTATTTTGCAAAACAAAAACACGTTAAATGAAAATTTTAGTCGTAGATGACGAGAGAGATATCCAGACACTTTTTGAACAACGATTCAGAAAGGAAATAAGGAACAAAACGGTAGAATTTGAATTTGCTTTTTCAGGAGAAGAAGCGCTGAAATATCTTGACAATCATGAGCAGGAAGCTGTGCTGATTTTATCTGATATTAATATGCCTGGAATGAGCGGACTGGAGCTACTATCGCGCATCAAAAAGAAGCGGCATGATCCACCGCCGGTAGTGATGATGATAACCGCTTATGGCGATACAGAAAATTTTAATATTGCCAAGGAATTAGGCGCAGATGAATTTTTAACCAAACCTGTGGATTTTATTGTATTAAAACAAAAACTAAAAATAAATACCTGATGGCCAAAATTTTAGTGGTTGATGATGAGACAGACCTGGAAGTGCTTATTAAGCAAAAGTTCCGCCAAAAGATACGTGACCGGCACTATGAATTTGTTTTTGCCGTAAACGGAAAAAACGCGCTGGAAAAAATAGCAGAAAATGACGATGTGGATATTGTACTTAGTGATATCAATATGCCCGTAATGGATGGGTTAACATTGCTCAGCAAACTTAAAGACCAAAACAGCCTCATTAAATCGGTAATTGTTTCTGCGTATGGCGATATGCAAAATATCCGCACGGCCATGAACCGCGGCGCATTTGATTTTATTACCAAGCCGGTAGATTTTGAAGACCTGGAACTGACGATGGAAAAAACCATCAAACAGGTAAACCAGATGCGCGAAACGATGAAGGCGATAAAGGAAAATAATATTTTGAAAATGTATGTGGATCAAACGGTGCTTAATTTTATGGGAGGCCGCGAATTTGAAACCAGCTTGATTGCAAATGAAACCATAGAAGTGTCCGTAGCGTTTATTGACATTTGCAGTTTTACTGCCATCAGCGAAAACGAAGCGCCTGATAAAGTAGTGAAATTATTGAACAGCTATTTTGACGTAATCGTTAAAGAAATAATAGCACAGGGCGGATATATCGATAAATTTATCGGCGACGCTGTGATGGCAGTTTTTAAAGAAGATTTTCACCTGGATCGCGCCATTGACGCGTGTCTTGCCGTGAGAAAGGCAATCGAAAAATTGCCCAATGAATCAGACCAGGCAAGTTTCCTGCCAAAAGTTTCCATCGGCGTCAACAGTGGGGAAGTAGTGAGCGGCAATATTGGCTCTGCCGAACTTAAAAGATTAGATTATACCGTAATTGGCGATGCGGTAAATATGGCGCAGCGTCTCCAGTCGATGGCAACAGAAGGACAAATATTAATCTCTGATTTTTCGTATGAAAAAGTAAAAGAATCTTTTCAATGCAGAGAAGTAGGTGAGATGAAATTGAAAAATAAATCTGTGCCGGTGATGACGTATGAAGTGTTGAGTTAGG
>JBDTHD010000183.1:0-4953 GCA_039937075.1 Ginsengibacter sp.
GAGAAAATAAAATCTTATGAGCCAGCAAGATTTCCCTGACGATGAAAAGTTCAGCAATGATCCCGAAGAAAATTTACGAATGCAAAATGATTTCCTGAAAATGAAAATGATGGCCGAATCAGGCGCAGTCTTCGGCGGATCTGGCGATTTACCACCTGATATACAAAACCAGTTTCTGAAAAATATATTTGAATTTGAAAAAACAAATGCAGGTGCGAAAAGCAGAAGTATTTATGAAATATTGGGTAGTCCGGATTTTAAAGATGAAAGTCATTTGGAAGACGAACAGTTCAAAATCGAATTTGATCAATTATATGACCTATTGAGAAACAATAATATAAACGTTGAGTTTAGCCGACAAAGGCCTGATCGTTTTAAATTTAATTTTATTACCAAAGAATTGTTTGAACATACTACTTCATTTATGCCTGCAAAAGGAATGTCAACTTATTTTCATTATGAAGAATTTCATCCCGATCATGAGCTCGAAATAAAAGATTTGACCAACCTTTTTCTGGATGATTTTCTTGAACGACGGCTTGATGAAAATATACATTATATTAATAATCAATTTTTAGAACCTGACGGAAATATTGTTTCACTTGAAGACCTAATTAAAAGATTTCAATCATTATATGAAGTGGTTCCAAATTTTGAAAATACTTCTTTCAATATTGAAAAAATAGATTTTGAATTAAAAGAATCAGAAGGGCAACCATCCGGAATGGGTTTTAGTGAAGGCATTATTAATTATGATTTGATATTTCGCGATTGCATGCGAAAAGAAATTCGCGGTCCGTTTAAGATTTATTTTTCGAGAGAATGGGATTGTTGGAGTATTTGCTTTTTTTATCTTGCGGGTTTTAATTTACAAAAAGGAGAATGACAAAAAATAACGAGGTTTATTTGATCCTTACAGTAAACAAATAAATATTCGTTATTATCATTCTAATTAAAAAGCATTAGAAAAATAATTTTTTCTAATTCTTGAGCAATAAATACAAACGTAGTTATTTATAATACACTTAGGATTTATATTAATTCATTCCTTTCAAAACATCTTTTAATTGCTCTACAGAATCGGACGATGTAGAAGTATCAGCAAACAAGGTTTTAGCATCATCGTCATTTCCATAAAAGGCTTCATTTGCATTTTTATCGACAGAAATAGCGGAGCCGCCCAAACTAATCCCTGCAAATAATCCTTTGCTTCTTGAATAAGAATAAACTTCAGCTTCCAGTTTGTAATCAGTGCTGGCCGTAGAACTTCTTCCGACCGGACCAGCGGTTACTGATACATCACCTCCAAGCGTGAAGCTGCCATTGCCAATATCTTGTAAGGTCTCCCGACTTTTAAAAATTAAAACCAAGTCTACCGCCTGAACCCCGATCTGCAATCCTACACTTCCGCCCGTTATCGTAACGAAAACAGGATTGCTCCATGTCCCGTCTTCTAATTTTACCATTGCGATTCCTTTTCCCCTTTTACCGCCAATTACAAATCCCGCGTTAATTAATTTAGGGACAACGATTATTCCTTGCGTCACCTCCATAAGTTCTTTAGGAATATTTTCTTTCATCGCATTAAAATCCTGTAAAACTTTAGTACTGGCTTCTATCTTTTCCTGCTCTTTATTGGCATCCTGGCTCTTTGCGGATTTGAAAGCAAAAGTCATTAGAAGGAGCGGTAGCATAAAGGTTAATAATTTGGAACGATTCATAAACGGTTTTTAATTTTTATTAATTTTATACAACATTAATGCCGTTTATGCATTAAAGATTCGGCTACTATTCATTTACCTATTTTTTAAGGAATCATTTTAAATATGTACTGTATTTTACCAAAACAAAAAAAGCCGCCTCGCAGTGAGACAGCTTTTTAAAGCTTCTTTATTTTTACTTACAGATTATTCGCCTTGAGTTTCAGCCTTAGGAGCCTCATGAGGTGCCGATGCAACTGATTTAGGTGCTTCGGCTCTTCTTACGAATGTGGGGCGGCTTGCAGCTCTTGCTTTTTTGTGCGTTTCCTGGCGCTTAGCAAATTCTGCATCATGGTCGCTACTCCATTTGGTAAATTTTTCCATCGCAGCAGCCTCATCAAATAAACCGAGTGACACACCACGAAGTAAATGTTTTAAATACAAAACACCTTTAAAGCTTAAAATACGCCTCACAGTATCAGTAGGCTGTGCACCTTTGTGCAGCCATTCCAATGCCTTTTGACGGTCTACCTGAATAGTTGCAGGTATCGTCAGTGGATTGTAAGAACCAAGTTTTTGAATAAATTTGCCATCGCGTGGACTACGGGAATCTGCAACTACTATAAAGTAAAATGGTCTCTTCTTGGAGCCATGTCGTTGCAATCTCATTTTAACAGCCATAAAAAATAGAAATTTTTTGGGGTTGTGAATAAATAGGGTTTCTAAAAGGACAGCGAAGATAATGCGTGTATCTTAGAATACAAAAGATTATATGGACATTTAAATAAAATTTACTTTCTTAGATATTAAAATCTGTCAAAGAGTCGGGTTTTTAGGATTCTTATTATTTTTTACCCAACCCAGCTAATTTTCCCATTGGCATTTTATTCATCATTTTCATCATATTCTTCATTTGATCAAATTGCTTTAAAAACTGGTTTACCTCGGCGATATCTTTTCCGCTGCCTTTCGCAATTCGTTGTTTACGGCTGGGATTTATTAAATCAGGATTACGCCGTTCTACCAATGTCATTGAATTGATCATTGCCTCAATTCCCTTAAAAGAATCATCATTAATATCAACATCTTTTATTTGTTTTCCCACTCCGGGAATCATTCCCATCAAATCTTTCAGATTTCCCATCTTCTTTATTTGGTGAAGCTGCGTTTTAAAATCCTCAAAATCAAACTGGTTTTTCCTGATCTTTTTTTCCAGTTTTGCAGCCTGCACCTCATCAAATTGTTCCTGAGCTTTTTCAACAAGGCTTACGATATCGCCCATTCCCAGAATCCGCTGTGCCATTCTTTCAGGATAAAATACATCGAGCGTATCCATTTTTTCACCGCTGCTTACAAATTTGATAGGTTTGTTTACAGTGTATTTGATAGAAATAGCAGCTCCTCCACGGGTATCACCATCCAATTTTGTAAGTACAACGCCGGTATAATTTAACCGCTGATTAAAGGCCGCAGCCGTATTTACCGCATCCTGGCCCGTCATGCTATCGACCACAAAAAGAATTTCTTTTGGCTGTAAAGCATCTTTAATGTTAGATACTTCCGTCATCATCACTTCATCAATCGCAAGGCGGCCGGCGGTATCAATTATGACAATATTTTTATTTTTCGTCTTTGCTTCTTTAATGGCATTCTGCGCAATTTCAACTACGTTTTTATTTTCAGGTTCGCTATAAACTTCAACATTTATCTGCGAGCCCAAAACTTTTAATTGCTCAATTGCTGCCGGGCGATAAACGTCTCCTGCAACCAACAACGGCGATTTGCCTTTTTTTGTTTTTAAATAATTGGCCAATTTCCCACTAAAAGTAGTTTTACCACTTCCCTGTAAACCCGCGATTAAAATAACCGCAGGATTGCCAGTTAAATCCAAATCGGTTTCTACGCCTCCCATCAAATCGGTTAGTTCATCTTTTACGATTTTAATCATTAGCTGACCGGGGCTCACAGCGCTGATTACCTTTTCGCCGGTTGCTTTTCCTTTAATGATATCAGTAAATTCTTTGGCAATTTTATAGTTAACATCGGCATCGACCAATGCGCGGCGAATATCTTTTACCGTAGAAGCAATGTTCAATTCTGTAATCCTTCCCTGGCCTTTTAAATTCTTAAAAGCGGTGTCTAAGTGGTCGCTTAACGATTCAAACATATTATTTTATTGAGTTTGCATTTATTAAAGTGATAAAAAAAGTGAACATAAATAATATTCACTTAATGGATGCAAATTTACAAAAAGTTGAAAGGAAATTTTGTGGAGAAAATCAAAAATATTTTTACAAGATTTAATATCAAACGACAGTGAACAAACAATTAAGCAAGATTTTTATTTTCTATTGGTATAAACAATCTCATTTTGAAATTGTAACTTTAATGATGGACTTAAAAAATCTAATTAATACAGATAAAGAAATATTAAGCGGACAACCTGTTTTTACGGGAACAAGAGTTCCTGTGGAATCTTTATTCGATCATTTGGAAGCCGGAATTTCTTTAGATGAATTCCTAGATGATTTTCCCACAGTTTCAAAAGTACAAGCTATCGCAATCCTTGATATCGCCAATAAATTAATTACTTCTGAAAAAGCCGCACAATTTTATGAAGCTTCTTCTTGATGAGAATTTACCAAAGAGATTAAAGAATGATTTTTCGACACATGAAATATTTACCATCAGGGATAAAAAATGGAATGGGAAAAAGAATGGTGAACTAATGAAATTAATGATAGAAGAACAATTTGATGCTCTGTTGACTTTTGATAAAAATATTCAGTACCAACAAAATTTTGAAAAATATCCAATCTGTATTTTTGTTTTATCAGCAAAGAATAATAGTTACTCAGAGCTAAATAAACTATCTGAAAAAATTAATACAATTCTTCAAAAAGAAATATTAAAACAAGGAAGCATCATAATCAAGACGGAATAAAATTGATTTAAAATTCTGTATTTCTTTTATAATAATCAACTCTATTTCCAATATATTTTTCTTGCTTTATCTGAATGCCCTCTTTCATTTCAGGCGCAGAAATTCCATCTTGAATAATCAGTTCTTCATTACAAATTACGCGCGCTTCATCCCACAAACCTGCATCAATAAAATACTGCAACGTTTTTGCGCCTCCTTCAACCAGAACGCTTTGGATCTCGTTTTCAAAAAGTGAATGAACTATTTCATTTAAGAAATCATTATTTTCAAGTTTGATAAATTGCAGATTTTTTTCGGTTGCACTTTTAT
>JBDTHD010000184.1:0-3170 GCA_039937075.1 Ginsengibacter sp.
TTTTAGGAAAAGATATTTTAGAAATGTCTCCTGAAGACCGTGCGCGTGAAGGGTTGTTTTTGGCTTTTCAATATCCCGTGGAAATTCCGGGAGTAAGCACCAACAATTTTATAAAAACCGCTTTGAACGAAAAGAGGAAATACCACGGGCAGCCACCTTTGGACGCCGTTTCTTTTATGAAACTGATGAAAGAAAAAATCAAGCTGGTAGAAATTGATAAATCCTTATTATCCCGTTCTATCAACGAAGGATTTTCAGGTGGAGAAAAGAAGAAAAATGAAATTTTTCAAATGGCGATGCTTGAACCAATTCTTACCATTTTGGATGAAACTGATTCAGGGCTTGATATTGATGCGCTTCGCATCGTGGCCAATGGCGTCAATAAATTGCGTGATGAAAACCGCGCTATCATTGTAATTACGCACTATCAGCGTTTGCTGGATTATTTGCAACCTAATTTTGTTCATGTTTTATTGAATGGGAAAATTGTAAAAAATGGCACTAAGGAACTCGCTTTGGAATTGGAAGAAAAAGGATATGATTTTATTAAAGAAGAGTTTAGTATGAACGGAACTGAGGAGAAGGTTTAGAGTTGTTAGAAAGTTTAAAATGGTTTAGAAGGTTTAGTAGAGTTTAGTAAAGGAAAAGCAAAAAAAATGGAACAAATTAATTTAGAATATTTCGGCGAAAAGTTTAAGAAATTGCAGTATTCGGACCCGGATGTTTTCTTAAGCAAGATAAGGCAAAAAGGCTTTGACAATTTTAATGTCAAAGGTATTCCAACTCATAAAAATGAAGAATGGAAATACAGTGCATTGAACTTAGGCGATTTGTTTAAAAAAGAATACCAGCTTATTGAAGATGAAAAAGATTTGCAGATAACCAACGCTGATATTGATGAAATGCGTTTACCTGGATTTGAAAAAGCCAATGAATTGGTTTTTGCAAATGGAAAATATATTCCTGAGCTTTCAACTGTTCGTAGCCCTGAAGACCAATTGGTCATTATGCCTTTGGAAGAAGCTGAAAATGGGGATTATAAAGAAATTGTAAAAGAAAATTTAGGCAAAAGCACGATTTTTATTAATGATGGTGTTCATGCGCTCAACACTTCATTTATTTATGGTGGCGTTTTCATTTTCGCAGTAAAGAAACAAATAATTGAAAACCCTGTTTACCTCTACCACATTTCTGACGCGCGGGACAATCATATTTTAGCCCAGCCCCGCAGTCTGATTTATGTGGACGAATGTGCAAAACTCCAGGTGGTTGAAACTTACAAAACCATTGGCTCAATGGATAGTTTTACCAATGAAGTGGCCGAAATAGTTGTAGAAAAGAATGCAATAATTGAACATTATAAAATTCAAAATGACAATGCATCAGCCAGCCAGGTAGGCACTACGCATGTTCGCCAGGTGGGAAAAAGTTATGCGCATACGCTCGTAATTTCTTTAAATGGTGATACGATAAGAAACAATACCAACATCATTATGGAAGCGGAGGGAAATGAAGCGCACATGTATGGCTTGTATTTATTGAAAGGGAAAACGCACGTGGACAATCATACGCTCGTTGATAATAAAATGCCCAATTGCTTCAGCAATGAATTGTATAAAGGAGTTATCGGTGGAAGTGCAACAGGAGTATTTAGCGGAAAAATTTTCGTAAGGCCTGATGCACAAAAAACCAACGCTTATCAAACTAATAATAATATTTTATTGAGCGATAAGGCCAGCGTAAACAGCAAGCCCCAACTGGAAATTTATGCGGATGACGTAAAATGTTCGCATGGTTGCACGGTTGGAAGATTAGATGATGAAGCATTATTTTATTTGCAAACCCGTGGTATTTCTAAAGACCATGCGCAGGCAATGTTGCTCGAGGCATATGCTGCCAGCATTGTTGAACAAATAAAAATTGAACCGCTTCGCACTTATGCGGAGGAACTAATTGCCACACTATTATCGGATGAAATGAATTAGGCAAGGAACAGTTCTAAATAAATAATAAATGAAAGAATCAATTGATATAATGCGGGGTGCCAGATTATTTGTTATAAATTTAGTAGATGGAATTTCTATCGAAAAATTGAATGAGATTCCTGACGGGTTTAATAATAATCTTGCCTGGAATTTTGGCCACGTAATAGCAACTCAACAGATATTATGTTACCGGAATGCGGGCGTAAAAACTGTAGTTGAAGATGAATTTATTGACAAATATAAATCCGGAACGCGGCCCGATGGTTTTATTGATGAAAACACATTTGGAATTTTTAAAAAAAATCTGATCCAAACCATTGATAAGTTTGAAGAAGACTCAGCAACAAATATGTTTGAGAATTACAAAGCTTTCGATCTCAAATCTTATCCCGGTGTCAGAATTAAAAATATCAACGATGCAGCTAAGTTTGCTTCATTTCATGATGGATTGCATGTTGGATATTCGATGGCCTTAAAAAGATTATTGGAAAAATAATAAATGACACCTGCATTTTGCCCTTCTTTTTAAAAAATTATATTGATACATGCATAACACTAAATAAATGGAAACTCTAACGGCTATAGCGCGCACTTTTGATGTAAATGAAATCAGGAAATCTTTTCCTATTTTGGAGCGTGAAGTGAACAATCAATTATTGGTTTACTTAGATAACGCGGCCACTTCGCAAAAGCCACAAGTGGTAATTGACGCCTTAACTTATTATTATTCTAATTATAATGCCAATATTCACCGCGGTATTCACACATTGGCGGAAGAAGCTACTGCCGCTTATGAAGCGACCCGGAAAACCGTACAGGAATTTATAAATGCTCCTTTTTCAGAGGAAATAATTTTCACAAGAGGAACTACCGAGGGAATTAATTTAGTGGCTTATACCTGGGGAAGAAAAAATATTCATGAAGGCGATGAGATAATTATTTCCACCATGGAACACCATTCCAATATTGTTCCATGGCAAATTTTATGTGAAGAAAAAAAAGCAGTTTTAAAAGTAATTCCTATCAATGATGATGGGGAACTTTTGATGGATGAATACAAAAAATTGCTTTCCTCAAAAACCAAATTGGTTTCCATTGTTCATGTGTCAAATTCGTTGGGAACTATCAATCCGGTAAAAGAAGTTATTGAGGAAGCGCATAAAATTGGTGCGTTGGTTTTGGTAG
>JBDTHD010000185.1:0-7541 GCA_039937075.1 Ginsengibacter sp.
ATAAAGTAGCCGACAACAACGATCACTATTATGGAGGAAATAATTATTACAATTTTTTTGGATAATCGTTTCATAGAAAAAAAAGTAAATAAGCAAATGAAGTTCCAAGTTAATTTAAAGTTTTAGATTTGACTCAATAAAAATACCATGGATATAGAGAAGAATAAAAATGAGGATACCAATAGATTAGCCTGGAATAATATCGGTAAATTACTTGAAAAAATAGAAGAAGGCGGAGGTAAAAAAGCAATTCAAAAACAAAAAGACAGGAATAAATTAACGGCAAGGGAACGCCTTAAGTATCTTTTGGATAAAGACAAAATGTTTATTGAAATTGGCGCCTTTGCGGGTTATGAAATGTATGAAGAATATGGCGGATGCCCCGCTGGAGGCACAGTGGCCGGGGTTGGTTATGTTGGCGGAAAACAATGTGTGGTTGTCGCCAATGATCAAACGGTAAAGGCCGGAGCATGGTTTCCGATTACAGGAAAGAAAAATCTTCGCATGCAGGAAATTGCGATGGAAAATAATTTGCCTGTAATTTATTTGGTTGATAGCGCCGGAGTCTTTCTTCCGATGCAGGACGAAATTTTTCCCGATAAAGAACACTTTGGTAGAATATTTAGGAACAATGCGAAAATGAGCGCGATGGGAATTACCCAAATTGCAGCGGTGATGGGGCCGTGCGTGGCAGGAGGCGCTTATCTTCCCATAATGAGCGATGAAACAATTATGGCAGAAGGAAACGGCTCTATTTTTTTAGCAGGCCCTTATCTTGTAAAAGCGGCAATCGGGGAAAATACAGATAATGAAACGTTAGGTGGTGCCGCAACTCACACAGAAATCAGTGGTATCGCAGACTACAAGTTCAAAACCGAAGAAGAATGCCTTGATTGTGTTAAAAGCATTATTTCAAAAGTTGGCGAAGGCCCCAAAGCAGGATTTAACCGGATTGATTCTGAAATGCCCCAAATAAAATCGGATAATATTTATGAAATTTTCCCCGCGGGAAATCTGAAGACGTATGACATGCGGGAAATAATAGAAACCATTGTTGACGGCTCATCATTTGAAGAATTTAAAAAAGATTACGGCAAAACCCTTGTCTGCGGCTATGCGCGCGTTGACGGTTGGGCAGTTGGGATTGTAGCCAACCAGAGATTAAACATAAAAAACACAAAAGGAGAATTACAAATCGGTGGTGTTATTTACAATGACAGCGCTGACAAAGGAGCAAGATTTATCATGAACTGTAACCAAAAGAAAATCCCATTAATTTTTCTACAGGATATTACGGGTTTCATGGTAGGCACGCGGAGCGAACATTCAGGGATAATAAAAGATGGCGCAAAAATGGTAAACGCGGTAGCCAATTCTGTCGTTCCAAAAATCACTTTTATTCTTGGAAACTCCTATGGAGCGGGCAATTACGCCATGTGTGGAAAAGCGTATGACCCACGATTTATTTACGCATGGCCCTCCGCCAAAATCGCGGTGATGGGCGGTGAACAGGCCGCAAAAACTTTATTGCAAATTGAAGTGGCTTCGCTTAAAGCAAAAGGAAAAGAAATTACTCCAGAAAAAGAAAACAGTCTTTTAAAAGAAATGATAGATAAATACGCAAGGCAAACTACGGCTGTTTACGCCGCCGCACGGTTATGGGTAGACGCAATTATAGATCCGAAAGATACCCGGAAAATTATATCAGAAAATATTTCAGCAGCCAATCACAATCCTAAAATGGAAGAATTTAAAACCGGGGTTTTCCAGGTTTAAATTTATTTTCTCAAACCTATTCAATTTGTAAGTTGCCAAATAAAATTCAAATTTATACAGACGGTTCTTCACGTGGAAACCCTGGCCACGGCGGTTATGGGGCTATTTTAATCTGGGGTAAAATTCAAAAAGAACTTTCACAGGGATACCGTCTTACTACCAATAACAGAATGGAATTAATGGCTGTAATTGCGGCTTTGGAAGCATTAAAAAAGACAGATTTGGAATTAGTTATTTATTCCGATAGTAATTATGTAGTAAAGGCTGTGATGCAGCACTGGCTGGATAAATGGATAAAAACTAATTTTAAAGGAGGTATTAAAAACAAAGATCTTTGGTTGAGATATTATGATCTTTCAAAAAAATACAGCATTAATTTCAACTGGGTAAAAGGCCATGCTGATAATCCGATGAACAACCGTTGTGATGAGCTGGCTACTGTAGCCGCGGATGGAAGGAATTTATTGGTAGATGAAGGCTATGAACAGTTGGGAATTAGGAATTAAGATGCAAGAATCAGGAGTCAAAGTTTTGCATATCAGATATTAATGAGGAATATAAATATCGATTAAAAGTTCGTTTACTATTTCGCCAGTTTACTTCCGGGTTCCTAAAAATTATATTTCTTATTTTTGCAAAAAATCAGACGATGAAAATCAACAAACAACTTGTATTTAGTTTTATATTATTAATCATTATCGCATCTCTTTATAGAATAATGCCCGGTCGCCCTTATGGATTTTCTCCAATGATAGCCATGGCTATTTTTGGTGGCGCAGTGATAAGAGAGAAAAAGTTAGCCTTTCTTTTCCCATTATTGGCGATGTTTATTTCCGATGGACTTTACCAGCTTTTGTATATTAATGGCGTAGGCAACATTTCCGGTTTTTATGACGGGCAAGTGCTCAATTATATTTTATTTGGCGGATTAACTGTGTTTGGATTTTTTATCAAAAATTTCAATATTAAAAAGATTGTCATCGCTTCAATTTCCGCTCCTACTGTTTACTTTTTAATTTCTAATTTTTTGGTTTGGTCCAGCTCATCGCCGTTAGCAGGTTTGGGAAGGCCAAAAACTTTTGAAGGATTGATCGCTTGTATTTCTGATGGGCTTCCTTTTTATCCCTGGAGCGTTGCTTCCACTTTTATATTTTCTGCAATATTTTTCGGCAGTTATTATTTGATGACAAAACCTACTACGCAAAAGGTGATTGTTTAATAATCTTTCGAGTTTCTATTTTATTTCTTATGGCTCATCACAATAATACCGGGTTTCTTGGCGAAAAGATGGCTGCCAAATATCTTTCTGAGAAAGGATTTACTATTCTTCATCAAAACTGGCGTTACAGTCATTGGGAAGTTGATGTAATTGCTTCCTTAAAAAATATCCTGCATTTTATTGAAGTAAAAACAAGAAGGTCTCAAAAATTTGGGTATCCCGAAGAAGATGTAACCAAAAAGAAAATTGAAAACCTGATTAATGCTTCTGAAGAATTTTTGTTCTTGCATCCTGAGTGGAAGTTGATTCAGTTTGATGTGCTGTCTATCACATTATTAAAAGGAAATCCTGCGGAATATTTTTTTATAGAAGATGTATATATAACACCTGAAAATTAGCTCATCAAATCGGCCAGAACTATTGCTGTTACGGATTCCAATACTACGGGGACTCTAAGCGCAATACAGAGATCATGTCGGCCTTTTACAGAAAAAGGTTCTACGTTTCCGCTTTCAACATTAAGCGTTTCCTGTACTTGAGGCGTAGAAGACGTTGGCTTTACCACAATCCGGAAAACCAATTCATTTCCATTGGTTATTCCACCCACAATTCCACCCGCGTTATTGGTCTCTGTTCTGCCTTCCATATTGATTAAAGAATCATTATGTTCGCTTCCAAACATTTTTGCGGCAGCGAAACCAGCTCCAAACTCAATCCCTTTTACAGCCGGGATCGAAAACACAGCATGGCTGAGTAATGACTCTGCGGAGTCAAAAAAAGGCTCTCCCAAACCAAGTGGCAGATTAGTTACTCTACATTCAACAACCCCTCCAATCGAGTCTTTAGCATCAACTGCGTTTTGCAAGCCTTTTTCCAAATCTTTTTCTCCGCCAATTTCAAGAATCGAAGCGTGAATCTCAATTTTATTTTCCAGAGATAAAAATTCAATTACTTTTTTTGCGATCACACCCGCAGCCACAAGCGCAACTGTTAATCTCCCGCTGAAGTGCCCACCACCGCGATAGTCCTCGAATCCTTTGAATTTTTTATGCGCTACAAAATCCGCATGACCGGGACGGGGAACCGCTCTTTGTTTTTCATAATCGCCGCTTCGTGTATTACTATTTTTAACTAAAATGGTAATAGGCGCACCTGTACTTTTATCATTAAAAACACCACTTATTATTTCCGGGAAATCATCTTCTTTTCTTGGTGTAGTTCCTTTTGCGCCAGGCTTTCTTCGATCAATATCTTCTTTAAAATCATCTGCGGCAATTGAAATTCCGGGAGGACAACCATCAATTACAATTCCTACATATTCGCCATGTGACTGACCCAGGATCTGCACCCGAAAATTTCTTCCAAAAGAATTCATTTTTGTTATATTTTAATCTAAACTTTCTAAACAAGCGAAACATTCTAAACACTTTAAACCAAACTTCTTCAATATCCATACTCACGCAAATAAAGTTCATTATCGCGCCATTTTGGCCTCACTTTTACAAACAATTCAAGAAATACTTTTCTCCCAATAAACTCTTCAATATCTCTCCGGGCCTGCGTTCCCAATTCTTTAATCATCTTTCCTCCTTCTCCTAAAACAATTCCCTTCTGAGTTTCGCGCTGAACAATAATTTCAGCGGTAATTTTTGTAAGCGTTGTTTTTTCTTTAAACTGTTGTACTAAAACCGTCGTATGATAGGGAATTTCTTCTTTGTACAAATAAAATATTTTTTCCCTGATAAGTTCACCCACAAAGAATTTCATTGGAAGATCACTAAGATTGTCATCCGTATAAAACGGTTCTCCTTCCGGAAGAAAGGAAATAATTTCATTCAATAATTCCTGTAAGCCCAGTTTTCGCAGCGCCGAAATAACGACTACTTTTTCACAATATTTTTTTTCAGAAAAAAATTCAACTGTTTTATCAACTGTTTCTTTATCCACCAAATCTGTCTTATTCAAAATCACAATTGATGGCACTTTCAACGAAAGAGAAGAAAAAATTTCATCGGCTTCCGCAAGATTGTCTTTAATATCTACCATTAATAAAGCAACGTCGGCGTCTTCCAGGCTGCTTTTTACGGCCTGCATCATTTTTTCGTGCAACTTATATTTGGGTTCAATAATTCCAGGCGTGTCAGAAAAAATAATTTGATAATCTTTAGCGTTTAAGATTCCTTTTATACGGTGGCGCGTAGTTTGTACTTTCGGAGAAACAATTGCCAACTTCTCTCCCATTAATGCATTCAACAAAGTACTTTTGCCTGCGTTTGGTTTTCCAAAAATGTTCACGAATCCCGATTTCATAATGTTGCGAAATTAATTCATCGAAAATAAATGAAGTTGAAATTCTCGTGAAAATGTTTTTAAATAAAAGCCGTTAACAAAAATCCCAAAATAAGAATCGGCTTTATAAGTTGTTTTACTGCTCTGTTTTCTTCCAACCCCATTTTAAAAATTCAGGAAACACCCTGGCCCACGTTGTCACATCGTGTTTGCCATCCTTTAATTCGAGGTATCGAAGATCTGTTTCAGGATTATATCCTTTTTTTACTAACTCATCTATTAGTGAAATGGTATCATCAATAGAATCAATAATGCCGTTATTATTTCTATCTGCGGTTTCATCAAGTGTGCCAGTTTCAAAAAAGAATTTAAGCCATGGGTAATAATTTCCATTTCTTATTTCATTGTGCATAATACGATGATTCGATTCATCAAAATACGGACTATCCTGCGAAACTGAACGCCACCAGAAAGAACCACTAAAAGAACCGACTTTTGAAAATTCATTTGCATGATTCCAAACGATATCCAGCGCACTTAAAGCCCCCAGTGAAAAACCACAAAAAGATTTAGATTTGAAAGCATTGATTTTAAACTTTGTTTGGATAAACGGAATCAATTCCTCCAAAACAAAACGAGAATATATTGCAGCCTTAGCTCCCTGGCCTCTATCATTTAAAAAATTAGCTGTTCCATATTCGTTTTTTCTGTCAATGCCGCAATGGATGCCAACGAAAAGCAATGGAGCTATTACCTGATTATCGTACAGGTTTTTAAGGGTAGAAATAAAATTCATTTTGGCAAGATCCTGTCCATCGTTGATGAGCAATAACTCGCAATTATTTAAATCGCCTTTGACAGGAGGAAAATAAAAGTCAATGATTACTTCTCTTTGTAAAAACTTGGAATCGAGGATATGATTCTCAGAAGCAATTTCAATATCCATGGTCATAAAAAAAATAAGAAATTACACATCAATATAAAATGTAGTTTTTTAAAAAAAGCTTCGAATAACTCACTATTGTTCTAATCTATCAACGAATTTTTCATCGCAAAAAAGACAAGGCCAACCGAGTTTTTTACTCCGAATCTTTCCATTAGCCGATCCTTAATTGCTTCTACCGTTCTGGGGCTGATATCCATTTTTTGAGCTATTTCCTGTGCGGTAAATTCCATGCAAACTAAAGATAAAACTTCTTTTTCCCTGTCACTGACTACTATTTCACAATTTAAATTTGGATTAAATTTTTGTTTTGCATATTTCTTTTTAATAAGCACGCGGTTCACAAAATTGTTTAAATAGAAGCCGTTACTCATTACATCCATTATGCCTTGTTTTATTTCGGCTGCATCTGTACTTTTTAACAAATATCCATTAGCGCCGCTTTCCATCAAATGACCGACAAAACGTTCATCTTCATACATTGTGAGGATGAGTATCCTGATTTTTGGGTAATGTTTATTGAGATATTTAGTAGTTTCAATTCCATCTTTAACAGGCATCCTCAAATCAAGTAAAACGATATCTGGCTCCTGTTTTTCTATGCCTTTAATGAGTTCTTCACCATTTTCAGCTTCCAAAATGAAGTTAATATTATGATACGCCTTCAGTGAAAGAATTACTCCTTTTCTGAAAATTTTATGATCATCAGCAATAGCTATATTTATTATTTCGGGGGTCATAAAAAAAAGCTTAGAAGGAAAAGATAATAGAAAAAAATAGAAAATACAACAAAATTTATTTTTCCGGTTCTCTCGGCACTTCAATTGTTACTTTATAATAGGTATGAGTATTGTCTATCTCAAAAAATATTTTTCCTCCCAATACCCTTATCCTGCTTTGGATATTTTTTAATCCCAAGCCTGAAGAATTATGCTCCATTTTCTCGAAATCCTTTTGTAGTATGCCTTTTCCATCATGATGGATACGAAAGTAAACAATATCTCCCTGGGCATTTTGCGTAAGATGAATAAAGCCGGCGCTGCTGTGTTTAATGATGTTGGTTATTAATTCCTGTAACACCCGAAATATCAATAACTCCTGTTCATCATTTAAACGCTGCCGATTATCATGAAAACGGGCGCTCGCGTTGATAGCACCCGACCCATTTATTTTATCGAAGAGATCTTTAACGGCTGCCTCAAGCCCAAAGTTTTTTAAGGTAGGCGGCATAAGGCTATGCGAAATATTTCTTATTAATTGAATAGTGTCATCAATAATTTGTTTAGCGCTAAAAATAGATTGAAGTTGAACTGC
>JBDTHD010000186.1:0-7138 GCA_039937075.1 Ginsengibacter sp.
TTGGGAATTGTAAAACCGGAATTTGGAAAGAGGGGCGGGGGAGAAGAATGTTTTTTTGAAAAAGGAACATCCCATGGTACTTTTAAGAAACAAACCGATTATGGCATTTTTTATCCATGACTTCTCATTTTAAAATACCAGAAAAATTGGTTCATCAAATGATGAAACTTCCCGAGTCGGGAATGGGCTATCAATTGGTAAAAGTTTTTTTATCTGACGGCAAAGTATTACGACACCGCAAGCTGCTGAACAGTTCTATGCTGGTTTTGGAGGAAGCGGAAGACATTTCGTCTTCTGAGATTGAGAAAATTGAGCTTGATAAATCTGAATAAAATTTATTGTCTGAATCTCTTCCTAAAAAAATAACTAATTTATCAGAATCGATAACCTATTCTAAATCTAAAATAGGAACCAGTTTTTACCATCACAATTCCATCGAGCTCAACTAAAGCAGATAAGTATACGTGTGAAATATTTACGCCGGGACCAAAGCTGCTAAAAATTAAAAAATCTTTCGCTTTTTCTGCTCCTTTATTATCAAGATAGGTATCTGTTGTAAACGCAGGGACTAAACCCAAATCAAGGAAAGGTGCTATTGTATTATTGCTGAAATAGTAAGTAATATTTATGGGCACACCAATTAAATTGACATTATGATTTTCGGTAACACCATCTATTGTATTATACAGAGAATACTGGAAGTGCCTGTAATTGAATCCAAATGAAAGCGCCAGCCGCTCATTAACGCGTGGATGGATGATGCTGAAAAATATCCCGATATCTAATCCTCCAATTGGCTGGATCGCTTTTGCAATGAACATATTATAGCCTCCATAAACGGTGCTTGTAAATTTTATTTTCTCTTTGGTTTTATAAATAGTGGGAGCCAGATCGGGATTGTGGCAAAGATTGTATTTAGCGAATAATTTTATCATGGCTTTGCTGTAAAAACCGGTTTGGGCTATGTCAGCAGAATCAATTGATGAGCAGTCGCGGAATAGTCGCGTTAACAGGGCGACATATTGTTTATCAAGATAATAAATAGAATTAACGACAGATTCATACTCTGCCAACACCGTTACCTCACCCGATTTCTTCGCAAGGAAAATGTGGTTGTTGCGGGTTTCGGTGATTATGTGCACGTCTTCAGGCTTTAAATAAACAACATAAAGGCTACAATATCCTTTTAAAAGCAGGTTGGCGAATATTTTTTTATGAACCACCGTTCCGTTGGTGGTATCTGTATAAGCAATCGACTCGTATACGCGATTTTCATCAGAGAAAACAAAACCCGACACGCTATCAGGCGTCAGTAATTGTTGCTCACGGCTGTTCAGCGCCTTTTCGAAATGAATTCCATCGCCAAGCGCATTGTCCCTAAGCCTTTCAATAAATCCCTGCACCGTATCGCCCGTGTTCGTAATAATCTCTCCTTTGGTAAAATATTTTTTTTGAGCAGGTAGTATAAGGCTGGCAAGCAATGCTGGCACTAAAAGAAAAATAATTTTCATAATGTAGTTCTGATAACGATCTTGTACAAGCAGTTATTGCGGTTTGTGGTTTTTGTCGGCCAAAAGTAATAATTAGTAACTAATTTTTTATCAAAATAAAAATGTGAACTATTCCTGCCCGAATGCCGGCCAGAAAAAATCATTCTGGGGAAACTCGTTCAGGCGGTTATTGGGTTACAGCTTTTGCTGAATGAAAAATAGAAGACCACCCAGTGTTTCAACAGTTTTTTTTAATCGACCCTTTCCGGCAATAAAGCATTTTTTATTTCTCCGTCAGAAATATGAAGCGTATCAGCCTGTCGCGACGACCATAAGTTACCTGAAAATGTAGCGTCAAAGTGAGTGTCTGTAACTTTGGTTATGGTAAGTACAATCGTTGAACCATTCGAAGCAGCCTCTGGCCCATCGGGCTGGCTACCGTAGTTTCCAGGGTTTCGGTTATACACCATTAAGGGAATATTGATGGTCATCCCTGTATAAAGAGGATATTGTTCTTCATGCGAAATAATCAGCATGTGATTATTAAAAAAATTGAAATAATAATTAGAGCGTGTATTATTATACTGGCTTACATTAGCGATAAAATCATAGTCAGAATAGGATATAGTGTCTTTATTTGAGATAAAGCTTACGGAAGTATGAAGGTCTTTTGGCGTATAAAAAGTCCAATCATCAGCGCCGGTAAGAACTTTAAATCCGTACTGCTTGTCGGGACAACTAACGGCAGTTATTTCGACAGAGGCGATATCCCAACTTGGGTCTATGGACGGTGCGGGAGCGATGCCAGTAGAATCATAAAACCCGGTATAATTCCAGCTGTTAATAAAATTATTATTGCTCCATTCCTGCAGCCTTTTATTATTGGCAGGAATCGTAATCTGAATATTTTTTTTCTGTCCGTTTTTAAGATGAAAAGCAATGGTGGCGTTTATCGGCGCATCTATTACATTATTATACCTTACCTGCAGGTTATTATAAACCGCCGCGGAAATCGCATTGATCTGGATGATGGTATTTCCTTGCTGAATCGGGTTTCCGGACTGGACCGGATCTTTTCCACAGCTTGAAACAGACACGGCTACGATTAATGTAAAGGCAAAAATTTTGATGGTGTTCATTGTTTTCATATAGTGGTTAGTCTTAAAAGAGAATCGTAAATTTAAAGCTTTTTTTTTATTTTGTTAGCTGCTACCGGCAAAAAGAGCAGCACATAGTAAACGAATAAATACCGCAGATTTGTATTCTGGAATAGATAAAAAATTATTGAAGTACTTTATTTTGAAGAAGATACTTCAATAAGGGCCTTAATGTCATTTCAATATTATAATGTTCGCCATAATATTTAAAGCCAACGATCTCTGTATTATTAGCAAGAAAAACCGAGTCACCGGTATCAGAGAAACCGGGATTGCGAACAATTAAAAGTACTTCCCGGTACGATTTATTAATGATTGAAACCCTGGGATACTTCATAATTTTTACACTTTCAGCGAATAGGAATATTACTTTTTTCTTTATTTACTGAAACCCATCTATTTTGATTTTTCTCTATAGATTTTGGGACTGGTGCCTGTAATATTTTTAAATAATTTATTGAAATTAGAAACCGTTTTATAGCCGCAATGGTAAGCAACTTCTGAAATGCTCCAATCTGTATCTATCAAATATTTACACGCTTTAGCAATACGGATTTCATTTAAATATTCAACGAAATTTTTTCCTGTTCTTTTTTTAAAAAGCCGGCAAAAAGATTGGGGCGTAAGATTGGAAATGGCCGCTATAGTGTGCAGGTCGATATGGTCGCTGAAGTTTTGCTGAACGTATTTATAAACATCTGAAAGTCTGTCCGTTTCTGCATGTTTTACATGAGCTTTGTATCCATCTCTTGTAATAAAATTTATTTCTTTTGATTCGGAAAGGATATGAAGGATCTCAAACATGCCTATGATTTTTTCAAAATTGTCTTTATGCAGAAGCTCATTTAATTTTTTCGCTATCGTGTCTTTTGTTTGTCCGTTAACAGAAAATCCTTTTGCGGCCCGCTGAAGAAAATCATTCAGTTTCACGGTATCTTTCATTTCATAAAAAGCAGGGCTGAAAATTTCTTTATTAAAATAAAGCACGATGGCTTTTGCTTTTAGGCCCGCAATATTTTTATAAAACATTTCATCATTTTGCCATAGATGGGGAAGATTGCTTCCTATAAAAACCATATCTCCCGGCGCGAACAAATCAATGCTGTCGCCTATAATCCGCTTGCCAAAACTTTCAACGATATAAACCAGCTCAAACTCGGGATGAAAATGAAAAGGTGCCTGAAAAAATGATTCATCCCTGTTGATTAAACAAAGAGGACTGTTGATGCCCGCCGTTATTTCTGTTTGAACGATTCTCATTATTTACTTCTGAAAATAAAGATAGTGCAATAGATAATGGGGAGGGATTTCGATTGCGGTAATTGTCCGAATAACGACTGGTATTAACAAGAGGGGTTGCAAATAAATGGAACCATTTCTGGCTTCATAGTTGTTTCTTCTTTGATGTAGTTTATTTAAAAAATAAATATTTTTTATGGCTGATTGTTACAAAACCTCACTGAATGGATTATTGGTGTTTGTCTTTATTCTTCTAATTTCTTTAAGCGCCGCTGCGCAAGATGGGCATATTAATGATACTACTTATTATGTTGATTTTCCCCAAACGATAACCGCACGGTTGTACACTTCTCAAAAATATACGCAGTTTACTTTAAAAAATAAAGACACAAGGGATGTTCACTATTATCCGAACACCACATTTAATTTGGGCGTGGGCGCCACCTATCACAACTTTTCATTGAACCTTGCGTATGGTTTCGGATTTTTAAATCCCGACGTGGGAAAAGGAAAAACAAAATACCTGGATTTGCAGTCGCATCTTTATTCACCTAAATGGGTAACTGATTTTGAAGGCCAATTGTACAAAGGCTTTTACCTTGAAGATAATTTGGGCGCCGGCCCGGGAAAATATTATTATCGTGGGGATGTAAAAGTTGACTTGTTCGGTCTTTCTAGATACCGCATTTTTAACTCCAGCCGATTTTCATACAGAGCGGCTTTTATCCAAAATGAATGGCAGAAAAAATCTGCCGGTACATTCCTGGCAGGTGCAGAAATTTATTATGGAGTGGCGAGGTCAGACAGCAGTTTTATTCCGAAAGCATATCAACAAAACAACTCACAAAGCAACCTGCAAAAAATAAATTATTTTAGCTTTGGCCCCGGAATCGGTTATGCGTATACGCTGGTGTTAGCGCAACATGTTTTCTTTACAGGCTCCGTTACCGGTAATCTCAGTTTTAGTTTTGCCAATGAGCATCTTTCAAACACTAAAGGTTTTCATTTTTCATTAATTCCTGTAACCCGTTATCGCATGGCCGCGGGCTATAACGGCCGGAGTTGGGATGTCAGCGCAAATTGGATTGCGGATAATCTGCCGTTCACGGGAGTGAATAAAAATGACATCTACATTTTTAATACAGGCAATTACCGTTTTATCATCGCCCACCGGTTCAACACCCGCAAGCGTTTACAGAAACATCTCCTTCTGATCAACAAAATTCTTAAAGAATAAACTGTCAGGATTAGCTATTTTGTTCGCAAAGCTTTGTCATTAATATATTATTTTAATACTTGAACAAATTTCTTCTTGTGCCGTAGGCACATTTTGTAGGTAGATAAGATCCATCAAATTCGCACCAGACGTTCCGAAGGAACGTTTTGTGTTCATCTTTCGAAAATTTCTACCTACAAAAAGTCCCTCTGGGACTAAGAAAAACGCTCCAACCTATTCGTGCTTTTAATTTTTTGAACGAGCTACCAAATCCAATAAATCTTTTATTAATCTTCATAATCAAATTTATAATTATAATTCGCTGCAGAAGGTTTCTCCCAAAGTAAAAATTTGCAGTAAAAGAATAAATAACGACAATTCTTCTTTTGAGATGGGGCGTAACTGTTATGACTACCCGAAAACTATTTTCGATATAAACAAATTTTTCTAACAGGCGGGAGAGACGTGAAAGGAGATTTTTAGTTCAAGGGTAATACGGCGTTATAGAAAGATAATTTTGAACAACTTTTTTGTTCCAAATGGTTTATTTTGTACTCAATATAATAAAACGTAAAAATGAGATATTGCTTAGCGCTTGATTTGCAAAATGATGAGAAGCTGATAGCTGAATACCAGGATTACCATCAAAAAGTTTGGCCTGAAATAATAGATTCAATTAAGAATTCCGGAATTACCAGTATGCAGATTTACCGAGTTTCCAATCGGCTTTTTATGATAATGGAAACCGATGGTAGTTTTTCTTTTGACCGAAAAGATGAAATGGATAGCGCCAATCCGAAAGTGCAGGAGTGGGAAAGCCTGATGTGGAAATACCAACAGGCCTTGCCTGGCGCTAAACCTGGTGAAAAATGGATGTTGATGAATAAAATTTTTGACCTTAATAAATAATAATAATGTCCATACCAACTATTAGCCAAACTGTATCACTTCAATCCGACAACAGGGATAACAGTTACTTGTTTCCATTGATATTGGTTACTTCTTTATTTTTTTTATGGGGATTTGCGTATGGATTACTTGATGTGTTGAATAAGCATTTCCAGGTAACGTTGCATATCGATAAGGCGCGTTCTTCATTTTTGCAAATGGCTTATTTTGGCGCGTATTTTTTAATGGCGCTTCCGGCCGGTATTTTCATGAAAAAGTTTGGTTACAAAAAAGGAATTATACTCGGGTTACTTTTATATGCGACGGGCGCTTTTTTGTTTTATCCATCGGCACAAATGTCCAGCTTCAATTTCTTTTTATTCTCCACTTTTGTTTTGGCATCCGGTTTGGCTTTCCTTGAAACCGCGGCCAATCCTTACGTTACGGTTTTAGGAGATCCCAAAAATTCGGCTTTCAGGTTAAATCTTTCTCAGAGTTTTAATGGTGTAGGTTCTTTTTTAGGGCCTAAAATAGGTGCGGTTTTTTTCTTCGGAATTGTGGTGAATGAAAATGCAAAACTGGATACTGTAAAGATGGTTTACCTGGTAACAGGAATTGTGGTTTTGATAGTTGCATTTTTATTTTGGCGAACTCGTTTGCCCGAAATCGAAGAAGATAAAATGGTGTCAAATGTTTCGCAAATTATAAAGCCATTGTTCCAACATAAAAATTTCACGAATGCAATTATTGCGCAGTTTTTTTATGTGGCCGCGCAGGTAAGTATTGCAGCGTGGTTTATCAATTATTGCACAGACAATAATCATGCTATTTCCGACGCCCAGGCCGCTGATCTTCTTTCCTATAGTTTGATACTATTTACTGTGGGGCGCTTTGTTGGAACTGCTTTGATGAAAAAAATTGCACCTAACTTATTGTTATTTGTGTTCGCTATTGTCAATATTTTCCTTTGTGTGTTGGTAGTTTTAAACAATAGTTGGTTGTCTGTTTATTCCCTGATGGCGGTTTTCTTTTTTGAATCTATTATGTTTCCTACCATCTTTGCATTGGGCGTAAAAGATTTGGGACATCATACTAAAAAAGCATCTTCCTTTATTATAATGTCTGTTGTAGGTGGCGCTATCATGCCT
>JBDTHD010000187.1:0-3814 GCA_039937075.1 Ginsengibacter sp.
ACAAAATAATAATCCGGGCGGTACATCTTTTTATAGGCCGTGAGAGAATCGCCACCAAGGCCGGTAATTCTTGAAATAGTTCTGGAAGAAAATTTGTAATCTACATACCGGTCCTGCTCTTCATCCAGCAAGCGATTTCTAAAAGCAAGCTGTTGTTTATTTTTCCTGAATTGAAACATTCCAATAAGCGCGTCGAGATCGAGCCCGGCGGCACCGCCAGGATCGTAGGTAGAATGAATGCCTGGTTTTTCGTCGCCAAATACATTTGAATAATCTTCCCTGTTTTGTACCGAATCCTGCAAATAGTTATTTGTATAAACCGTAACAGGGCTCAGAAGTTTATATTTCTGTTTCACATTTGCATGTAGGGAAATATCAAAAGCAGTGTAATCTTTTATATCCTTCACAGGAAATTTTACGGTAGATTTTCCATTGTAAGTGAAAATGATGGAGTCATTTGCGGAAACGCTAACATGGTACGAACCTGTAGAATCCGTGATATCGGATGAACCAGATGTGCACGTAACCTCCACGTTTGGAATTGCATATAATTTGGACACATCGTACACGCTGCCCGAAACAATTATCTGCGCCGAGCTCTTTACAGTCGGAATAGCCTGAAATAAAAACACCAGGCTTAGGAACTTTACAATTAGCTTTCTAATCAAAATAAGATACAATATTAAAACATTGGTTTTGCTAATTTACAAGCTAATCTATTTTTAACGTACGTTTTTAGATTAGAAAGATTTACGGATTCAGTGAATAATTTTTAGATTAGTTATTCATTTCCCAAAAAAAATGATATTGATAATTTCTTTTATTCTGGTATGATTTTCGTTTTAAAGAATAATCAATATTTACCGCTTGAATAATTATTTTCAATCCGTTAATGAAATGATTATTTTTATATTTCAAATAAAATTTATTTAAACAATTAAACTTTTAAAAAATGAAAAAAATATTTTCAAAAGGGCTTGCTTTAACAATGGTCGGTTTATTAGCAACTTCTTTTTTGTATGCCCAAATGGATAAATCAAAAAGGCCAAGTCCTCCGGAAACAGCTACGGGAAATGCAGGCGGATCAGATATCACTATTAATTACAGCAGCCCTGCGGTAAAAGGCAGAACGATTGGGAAAGAAATAGCTCCTTACGATAAAGTATGGAGATTGGGCGCTAATGAAGCTACCCTTTTTGAAACCAGCAAGGACATTAAAGTAGAAGGTAAAACCCTGGCTGCCGGAAAATATACTTTGTATGCTATACCAGGTGAAACTGAATGGACTTTTATTTTTAATTCAAATGTAAAACCAGGGCTTTGGGGGATAAATCGTGACGGAAGCGCAACCGAGGTGCCTGCAACTGATGTATTGCGTGTAACAGTAAAGCCTGAGAAATCAGAATCAATGAACGAGCGTATGAAATTTGTGATCAATCATAATGGCTTCGAACTTGAATGGGGAAATCTTAGAGTTCCTGTTTCTGTAAAATAATTTTATAAGCTTTCAAATGCCTTGTATTGTTATTTACAATAATGATACAAGGTTTTTTTATTTTTTTGTTTTTCAAAAAAGTAAAATAAAAATGTGATTATTTGTTGGTTTACTATCATTTTCAATCGCCAGAAACAAAATTCAAATTCCTAATTTTGCAACATGATTTTTTCCTCCTCACTTTTAGAAAATGCGGTCAATGAATTTGCAAAATTACCGGGAATTGGCAAAAAAACAGCGTTGCGCCTTGTTCTTCATCTTTTAAAAAAAGAAGTAAATGATGTAAAAAATTTCAGCAATGTTATTTTTAAAATGAGGGAAGAAATTCACTTTTGTTCCCGGTGTCAAAATATTGCCGACAAAGAATTATGCAATATTTGTGATGATCGCAGCCGCAAACAGGAAATAATTTGCGTGGTAGAAACCATCCGCGATGTAATCGCTATTGAAAGTACCCAACAGTATAACGGTTTATACCATGTGCTTGGTGGAATTATCTCTCCTTTGGATGGCATCGGTCCTGATCAATTAGAAATAGAATCATTAATACACAGAGTAAACAAAGAAAAAACGCAGGAATTGGTTTTTGCGCTGAGTCCGAATATCCAGGGCGATACAACCATCTATTATATCAGCAAAAAATTAAAAGACAATCCTGTAAAAATTACTACAATCGCTCGTGGTATTTCGTTTGGTGGCGAACTGGAATATGCGGATGAAATGACCCTTGCGCGAAGCATTTCTAACAGGATGCCTATTGAAAATTATGTAGGCAGTAATAAGTGGTAATAATTTTTATTGTCTTCTGATAAATGATTCACTCATAATTTATTATCTTGCGATTCATGCAAATTAAAATAAGTTGAGCGAAATTTTAAACACAGGAGATAAGCCAATCATCGGATTTTCATCAGGCGATGTTAATGGAATTGGTCCCGAATTAATTATTAAAACGCTATCAGATAATCGTGTTCTTGATTTTTTTACCCCGGTAATTTTTGCAAGCAATAAGGTTATTAATTTTTATCGGAAAAGTCTCGCTGATTATAATTTTAATTTTACCAGCTTAAAAGATTTTAGTAAAATAAATACTAAGCAGGTAAATATTTACAATTGTTGGGAAGAAGAAATAGCAATCAATCCAGGAGAACTAAATGAGATTGGCGGCACTTATGCAATAAAAAGCCTGAAGACCGCTACTGAATTTTTAAAAAATGACCAGATAAATGCGTTGGTAACGGCGCCTATTCACAAGAAAAACGTGCATAGCGCAGAATTCCCTTATACCGGCCACACGCCTTATTTCAAAGATTTCTTTAATCAAAAAGATGTCGTGATGCTTTTAGCAGCCGGGGATTTTAGGGTGGGTTTGTTTACAGAACATGTTGCCTTAAAAGAGGTGGCCACTTATATAACCAAAGAAAATATTTTAAGCAAAATCAATATTCTCTATAATTCTCTAAGAAGAGATTTTAATATCGAAAAACCAAAAATTGCAGTTTTGGCACTAAACCCGCACGCGGGCGATGAAGGTTTAATAGGAACTGAGGAAATGGAAATCATACGTCCTGCCGTTATCGAAGCCAAGCATTATAATATGATTGTTTCGGGACCATTTAGCGCGGACGCGTTTTTCGCCCGCGGCTATCAAAACCGGTTTGACGCAGTATTGGCCATGTATCACGACCAGGGATTAATTCCATTAAAATCATTGGCGTTTGGAGAGGGAATTAATTATACCGCAGGTTTGCCGGTTGTAAGAACCAGCCCGGATCATGGAACTGCTTTGGATATTGCCGGAAAAAATAAAGCGGATGCTTCTTCATTTGCCGCTGCAACTTTTGGCGCTTTGGACATTTTAAAAAGCCAGGCCGTTTTCGATGAAAATCATAAAAATCCTTTGAAAAAATTAAGTGGACACGTAGTAGCAAGCGGCGCAGATGAGTAATTAAAAGACCAAACATAATAACTGCGGCTGTTTTTCGTTATTTAATTGATGACATTTGTTTTTAATTTAAACAAAAGTATACATTTGTATAGGAATTCTATTTAACCGAATTTTCATGGAGAATATCATTTTCAGCTGCGGATTGGCATTTTTAATAACATTCTTTTCTATCCCGGTAATTATTGAAGTTGCCAAAGATAAAAAGCTCTTTGACGAGCCAGGAGAAAGAAAAGTACATAACGTAGTTATTCCTACGTTAGGCGGCCTGGGTATTTTCGCAGGATTTATTTTTGCTACGCTTATTGGCGTTCCCCCTTCAGATGCATCAGTTCTTCAATATTTCATGGCAGCTATTATGATCATTTTTTTTA
>JBDTHD010000188.1:0-4091 GCA_039937075.1 Ginsengibacter sp.
GCTGCTGCTATCCGACATTTCAGGGACGAATTTGAATGGCATGTTTTGAATCCGGAAGAATGTTTGGTAAGAAATTATGGAATGGCGAATTATGCCGATCCATTGGAAATTGTGGCAACTGTATAAATTAATAAAGTGATTAGTGACCAACAAATACAAGACGTTGCAGATATAATTGTTGAAGAGATTCAGCCAGAGAAGGTATTTTTGTTTGGAAGTTACGCGTCAGGCGCTCCTGATAAAAACAGCGATGTTGATTTTATAGTTATTGTAAATAAAATATTGGGAAAAAAAAGCAGAATTGATGGAATGGGGAAATTAAATTTGAAGACAGCATTGCCAAATCTTTTGTTTCCTAAAGATTTCAAAATGTATAGTGTTGATGAATATAATAAGTTAAAAGAGAATAGATTTTCATTTTTGCATGGTGCTTTACAAAATTCGAAATTGTTGTATGAAAGATAGCAATGATTTTAATCTTTGGATTGAATTTGCAAAAAATGATTTGTTAGTTGCTAAAGAATTAGATATCGAAAAGCATTTTGTGAGCAGGGCAATTTTAGTAGATTGTCAACAGGCGATAGAAAAATATTTAAAGGGCTTTTTATTATTTCAAAATGAAAGCGTTTTAAGAACTCACGATCTTTTGATTTTATGTAAAAAATGTGAAAATTATGATGAAAGATTTTTATCGTTTGAAGAAGAAATAACTTGGGTGAGTGTTCATTATTTGCAGTCGACATATCCGGATAATTTTGAAGATATTTCAAAAGAAGATGCAAAGCATTCATTGAATATTGCAGTAAGACTTGAAAAATTTATTTCACCGAAATTCGGTTTAGAAAATTAAAAATAATGGCTGAAGAACAACAAGAATTATTTAAAATAACAATAGACGGTATTACAATTGAAGTGCCTAAGGGCACTACTATTTTAAATGCAGCCCGGAAAATAGGGCCGGAAGTTGCGCCACCTACTATGTGTTATTATAGCTCGCTGGAAGGTAGCGGCGGAAAATGCCGTACTTGTTTAGTGGAAGTTGCAGCAGGCTCAACAAAAGATCCACGTCCTATGCCCAAGTTAGTGGCGTCCTGCAGAACAGACGTTATGGATGGAATGATAGTGAAAAATATCACCAGCGAAAAGGCTCTTGATGCAAGAAGAGGAATTGTGGAATATTTGTTAATCAACCACCCATTGGATTGTCCTATTTGCGACCAGGCGGGAGAATGTTATTTGCAGGATCTTAGCTATGACAATGGTACTGTGGGGACGCGCTATGAATTTAAAAGAAGGACATTTGTAAGAGAAGATATTGGTCCTTATATTCAACTGCACATGACCAGGTGTATTTTGTGTTACCGCTGTTTAATGGTTGCGGATCAAATAACTAATTCGCGTAGCCAGGGTATTTTGTTGCGAGGCGATGCATCAGAAATTTCAACTTATATTTCAAAAGCAATAGAGAATGATTTCAGTGGAAACATGATCGATGTATGTCCTGTAGGCGCTTTGACCGATCGGACTTATCGGTTTAAAAATCGTGTTTGGTTTTTAAAACCAGTAGATGCCCACAGGGATTGTGATAAATGTTGCGGGAAAGTTACTTTGTGGCAAAGGGGAGAAGAAGTTTTCAGGGTAACTTCGCGCAAAGATCCGTGGGGAGAAGTACAGATAATTGATGGAAAGGCAGCATGGATATGTAATACCTGTCGTTTTGAAAAGAAAAATACTTCGGATTGGGTTATTGAGGGACCAACAAAAGTGAACAGGCATTCTGTAATATCAACGAATCATTATCTGAAAAAAGTAGTTCCTCCTGATCCTTTAAATAAAGTTCTTTTTGGCCGCGATCCTTTGCTGCTGATGAGTATTAATAAAGTTAGTGAAGTAAATACTTCTGATATTGATCTCAGTATTTTGCCGGGGCCTGCTACGTCCACCACTTTTATTGAACGAGATGAAAAAAAGGAAATTGAAGAGACATCGGCGGAAAGATTAGCCATCAATGATCATAAAAAACCATAAATAAAATTAGTTTTCATGTTTCAAAACCAGGTACTTTTAAACATCGATTGGGCATTATTCACAGAAAAATTGATTTTAATTATAGTTGTGGTAATGGTATCATTATTTGTAGCGATGTATTCTACTTATTTTGAGCGTAAAATAGCAGGATTTATGCAGGACAGGCGTGGCCCAAACCGTGCTGGTCCGTTTGGAATACTTCAACCATTGGCAGATGGGTTAAAATTATTTTTTAAGGAAGAAATCGTACCTAGTTTTTCTTCAAAATTCCTGTTTGTTCTCGGTCCTATACTGGCTATGCTTACTGCCATCATGGTTAGTGCGGTAATTCCGTGGGGAAATCAAATGCATATCCTGGGAAGAATTGTTTCTTTGCAAATAGCGGATATTAACATCGGTATTCTATACATTTTTGGGGTAGTTAGTTTGGGAGTTTATGGAATTATGATTGGAGGATGGGCAAGTAATAATAAATTTTCTTTATTGGGAGCGATGCGGGCCGCATCGCAGATAATTAGCTATGAACTGGCATTGGGTATTTCTTTGATCGCATTGTTAATGCTTACGGGAACGTTAAGCCTTAACGATATAGTAGGACAGCAAAAGGATCATGTGTGGTATATATTTAAACAGCCGCTTGGCTTCCTTATTTTCCTGGTATGCGCTTTTGCAGAAACAAATCGTACACCATTTGATTTACCCGAAGCGGAAAACGAGTTGATGGGCGGATATCATGCAGAATATTCTTCTATGAAACTTGGATTTTATTTATTTTCTGAGTATGTAAATATGTTTTTGAGCGGAGCAGTTATGACCACTTTGTATTTTGGTGGATATGATATTCCTTTTGTAAACGATGCCAACCTGGTACACACAATTGGAATGAATTGGGTGGCAATAATTGAGGGAGCAGTATTATTTATAAAAATTGCTTCATTTATCTTTTTATTTATGTGGGTAAGATGGACCGTTCCGAGGTTTAGGTACGACCAGCTCATGAATCTTGGCTGGAAGATACTGCTGCCGTTGTCACTTTTGAATATGTTGGTAACTGGCGCATTAATTTTATTGAAACAAAATCACTGGCATTTCTAAAACTTAACGATATTTTTGCAGCGCAGAAAACGGATTAAGAGGCCAGATAAAAAATATTAACAATGGAAGCATTAACAAACAGAGTTAAACCGGTTGACAGAAGAAAGATGTCTGTTTGGGAGCGAATGTATTTACCCGCTGTTTTTAAAGGAATGGCAATTACGCTTAAACATCTTTTTAAGAAAAAAGTCACCATCAATTATCCTGAAGTAACAAGGCCTTTCAGCCCGGTTTTCAGGGGATTGCAAATATTAAACAGGGACGAAGAGGGGCGTGAGAATTGTACTGCTTGTGGTTTGTGTGCATTAGCGTGTCCTGCCGAAGCAATTACAATGGAATGTGCTGAACGGAAACCGGGCGAGGAAAATCTTTACAGGGAAGAAAAATATGCGGCAAAATATGAAATCAACATGTTGAGGTGTATTTTTTGTGGTTTGTGCGAAGAAGCCTGTCCCAAAGATGCAGTTTATTTGACTGAAACTTTTGCTCCGGCAAATTATCAAAGGAAAGGATTTATTTATGGAAAAGACGAGCTTTTGATTCCTGATCCAAAAACAGATCCGGAAGGATTTGCAAAAGCAAAAGGCAGCAGAATTTTAAATCCGCAAGGACATGGCAATGAGCATTGAAAAATTTGTTGAACAGCGAACGAACAAATAATCTCAATTCTTATTTTGTGGTTTAGAAAGGTTTAGGTTGGGTTAGAGAAAGTTTAGTAAACGAACAAATAATCTCGATTCTTATTTTGTGGTTTCGAAAGTTTAGAAGCGATTAGAACTATTGAATAGTAAACAAACAAATAATAAAGATTTCTGTTTTCTCAAAAGTTAGAGAATCAGGAACGAAATTCAAAAAATGGTAATTACACATATCCTTTTCTGGTTCTTGTCAGCGTTGGCAATTTTTGGTGCTATCGGCGTTATCGCCAGCAAAAATCCTATTTACAGCGTATTGTGTCTGATTGTTGT
>JBDTHD010000189.1:0-5401 GCA_039937075.1 Ginsengibacter sp.
TTAACAATCTTAGCTTTCAGCTAACCGCCGATTATCATTCCCCACGCGTAATACCGCAAGGAAAAAGATTAGAAAGATTTAGTTCTGATTTTGCGCTGCAAAAAGACTTATTTAAAAACAACCGTGGTTCAGTTACATTCAGTGTGAATGATATATTTAATACGCAACGGTATGGAGTTATTTATGATACGCCCACTTTCTACCAGGAAACTTATAACAGGCATCACGTAAGAAGTTTCAGGCTGACATTTAGCTATAAATTTGGCAACTCCGATTTCTCTTTGTTCAAACAAAAAAAACCAACCATGAAAATAACGGGAATGATTAAATGAATTTTTAATTCTTACTCTCAGTGAACAAACAAATAGTCAGAATTCTTATTCGCTGTAAAAGTTTGCTTTTTTAAAAGCACAAATGTTGTTTAATTCATCAGTTGATCCTGTGTATATGAATAGGGATCAATAGAATAATAAGAATCAACTTCTGAAGGAAGCTCGCCAAGCTCAATTTCTAATCCGCATTTATTTTCTCTTATTTGCCACAGGTAAATATCTTTATTAGCTTCGTAAATTTCAGGAAGCATGTCTTTTAAAAGTCCATTCCAGCAAGCATCCTGAAGTTGATCTGCCTCTGAAGAATTATGTTCATTTTCAGAATTATTTTTTTGCCAGCATTGCATGGAAGAAAAATGAGTTCCGGTAATCAATAAAATCTCCTGTTGTGAAATTTTTTCCATAATTGACAATTTTTATTTCTTTTAATAAGACTAAAAACTGATTCCGGAAATTAATCCGGTAATAAAATTTTATGTTAAAAGAGAAACGAAAAACGACTGTAATTTATTTCAAATGTTGGCTAAATTTTTTTAATTCAGAAACATCCGAAGGAGAAAGAACTTCGTTGTTATCGTACTTTACTTTTAAGAATAAAACTCTTTTATGCTGAGGATATTTACGGAGAATTTCGTCTATTAGTTTTCCGGATGCATCATCTTTTATAAACATAGGCGTGTTTTCAGGAAGTTCTGACCTTTCTCTTGTCGGCATTTTTTTTATAATAGATTCCAGCGCAGCCAATCTTCCGGGAAGAACTCCATTTATTTTGGAAGCTTTATCATACAAACCCTGCAATTGTTTTTTGCTCAACCAACCCCGGCGCTGGTATTGCTGATATATGCTTATTACAAATGAAGAAATTGGAAAAGCCATAATGCAATCTTCCAGCAGCATGTTGATGATGTCGAGTTTGGGTTTGTTCTGTTGCATGAATGAGGTTTAAACAAAAATAAAGAAAGAGTTGAGATTGGACCGAACTTAAAAAACCCACCTTTTTCAAAGTGGGTTTTCTGTTATCGGTCTTGCCAGGAAATTAATATCTATACATCTCAGGCTTATACGGGCCTTCTTTCGGAATATTCAAATAAGAACTTTGTTTGTCAGAAAGCTCATCCAACACAACGCCAATTTTTTGCAAATGCAGACGTGCTACTTTTTCATCCAAATGTTTTGGAAGCACATACACTTTGTTTTCATAATTTTCTGAATGAAGCCATAATTCCAATTGCGCCAAAACCTGGTTGGTAAAGGAATTGCTCATTACAAAACTTGGATGGCCGGTGGCGCAACCTAAATTTACCAAACGACCTTCTGCCAAAATAATAACATCTTTTCCATCAATCGTGTATTTATCTACCTGAGGTTTAATCGTATCTTTTGTGTTGCCATAATTTTTATTCAGCCACGCAATATCAATTTCGATATCGAAGTGTCCAATGTTACAAACGATTGCTTTGTCTTTCATTTCTTTAAAATGCTCACCTGTAATTAAATCTCGGCAACCTGAAGCAGTAACAATAATGTCAGCTTCTTTGACCGCGTCAATCATTTTCTTTACTTCGAAACCATCCATTGCCGCTTGTAAAGCACAAATAGGATCAATTTCCGTAACAATAACTCTTGCACCGGCACCACGCAAACTTGCTGCAGAACCTTTTCCAACATCTCCGGAACCGCCTACCACGGCTACTTTCCCCGCCATCATAATATCAGTCGCTCTTCTTATCGCATCTACCAAACTTTCTTTACAACCATATTTGTTATCAAATTTAGATTTGGTTACCGAGTCATTAATATTGATTGCAGGAATCGGCAAAGTTCCTTTTTCCATTCTCTCATACAACCTGTGAACGCCGGTGGTTGTTTCTTCTGACAAACCCTTTATGTGTTGTATCAATTCAGGATATTGATCAAAAACCATGTTGGTCAAATCTCCGCCATCATCCAAAATCATATTTAAAGGACGGTCTTCATTTCCAAAAAATAAAGTTTGTTCGATGCACCAATCACTTTCTTCTTGTGTCTGTCCCTTCCATGCAAAAACTCCAACTCCTGTAGCAGCAATCGCAGCAGCAGCCTGGTCTTGTGTAGAGAAAATATTACACGAGCTCCATTTTACTTCTGCGCCTAATTCTACTAAAGTTTCAATAAGAACGGCGGTTTGTATCGTCATGTGAAGACAACCCGCGATGCGTGCCCCTTTTAAAGGCTTTTCTTTTCCAAATTCCTGGCGAAGTGCCATTAGTCCCGGCATTTCTGCTTCTGCTAAATTGATTTCTTTGCGGCCCCAATCTGCAAGACTGATATCTTTCACTTTATATTTAAGGTCAAAGTCAATCTTATTTTTTGTAATTGATGACATAATTTCTATTTTATTTTTTAGAGTGCAAATTTAGCCAATTCAGAATAAAATACTAATGGATATCCAAACTTTAGGATATATTTGAAGTTAATATCTTTATAAAAGAATAAAAGGCTATTTTAACATGAAATCTCAAACCGCAAAAGAAGAATCACTAAGCAATTCTTATTTGCCCGATAAGAAAGACCTTTCGATTTTAAAATTATTGCAGCAAAATGCAAGAATAACAGTGAAAGAAATTTCCGAAAAAATTCACTTGAGCACAACGCCTGTCCATGAACGAATCAAGCGAATGGAAGAATCAGGAATTATAAAGCAATACGCGACTTTAGTGGATAACACCAAAGTGAAAAAATCTTTGATGGTTATTTGTTACGTTTCTCTAAAGCAACATGGAAAAAACGCAGGAGCCAAATTTATAAAAGTGATAAACGCACTGAACGAGGTGATTGAATGTTTTAGCATTTCAGGTGAATTTGATTTTATGTTGAAAGTGGTTGGTGAAGATATGAATGCCTATTACGATTTTCATGTCAACAAATTAAGTGAAATTGAAAATGTGGGCCATGTCCAAAGTATTTTTGTGATGGGAATTATAAAACAAATACACCAGGTGGTTTGGGATGAGTAGAATTATTGATTATTAAATTATTAATTATTCTGGAAATAATTATAAGTTGAGATCAAAAATAAATATGTGTAGATTTATTTATGGTAAAAATTATCCTAATCAGGTAAAATAAAAATTCGATTTATTTGTCCTTTTACTACGGTTTATCACGTCGGAATAAATATTAAAAATCAAAAAATGCTTGAAGTCAACTTTAGTCCTTTTCCCAAACTTTCTACAACAAGATTACTTTTGAGAAGGTTGGAAGCAACAGATGCAGAGCAATTGTTCACGCTGCGTTCGGATGAAAAAGTAATGAAATACATTGGTAAAAAACCAATGGAAAATATTGATGAAGCGAATGCATTTATTAATTTGATAAATGATAACGTAAATAATAATTCCGGAATTAATTGGGCAATAACTTTGAAAGAAGCGCCAGGGAATTTGATTGGTGTCATCGGATTATGGAGAATTATAAAAGAACATTACCGTGCTGAAATTGGTTACATGTTGCGTCCGGAATTTTGGAGAAAAGGAATTATCAATGAAGCTATTTTAGGAGTGACAGATTATGGTTTTAGTGAAATGAAATTGCACAGCATCCAGGGAAATATAAATGCCATCAACATCGCTTCCGCAAAAGCTTTAGAAAGCGCCGGCTTTGTTCGTGAAGCTTTTTTTAAAGAAGATTTTTTCTTTGATGGAAAATTTGTAAACACGGAAATATATTCGATTTTAAATCCGAATCCCTTTTAAAATTATTCCAGGTTTTCAAGGCATTTTTTCAAATTAATTCCCTTTCCTAAAACACCTTTAAAAATATTACCCATTTTTTTTGCTCTTTCCAAAGAATTATAAATCGTAAATTCTTTTGGCGATAAACCGGGTTTTACTTCTTCCCATAATAAAGGTGTGGAAACGGTTGCACCAAGTTTTGGACGCAAGCTGTAAACCGATGCAATCGTTTGCCCACGACGGTTTTGAAGATAATCCATGTATATTTTCTTGCTGCTGCGTTTTGAAAGGCTTCTTTCGAGTGTGGTAAAATCTTTCAACTCTTCATTTACCATCATGCACACCAAGTATGCAAAATCTTTCACCTGGTCGAATGTGTATTTCTTTCCTGTTGGAACAAACACATGCATTCCGGATGCACCGGAAGTTTTGCAATAACAATCCGCACCGGCCTTATCCAAAACCTTCTTTACAGCCAACGCAACCTGTATCACCTGCTCAAAAGTATTTTTATCCGAAGGGTCAATATCAATCATCAGGTAATCAGGTTTATCCAAATTTTTGGTTGTAGAATGCCAGGGATTTAATTCAATGCAGCCCAAATTATTTAAATAAACAAGTGTTTCAATATTATCGCAAACGATATAGTTCACTTCCTTGTTGGTTGAATCGGAATGAACCTCTTTGCAATTAACGTAGTGAGGCGTATCATTGGCTGCATCTTTTTGAAAAAATCCTTTTTCTTTAATCCCGTTCGGATTGCGCAAAAGCGACTCGGGCCTGCCTTTCAGGTAAGGAAGAATATAATCCGCCATTGAAATATAATAGTCAATCACATCACCTTTTGTAACTTTTTCTTTTGGAAAATATATTTTATCCGGATGAGAAACTGTCACTTTATTTTTTCCAAATGTGTAAATCCTGTCCGTACCATTTTCACTTTTCTTTACCGACGAAGATGGTTTCTCCGGTTTTTGTTTTTTAATTTCCACTTTTTTTTCTTTGGAAGGAGATTGTTTTTTCTCTTTGATATTTTTCATATTGATTTCATTGATATTTTTGTCATTTCTCAGATGCAAAAAAACAGGATGACGGAATTTTCCATCTTCTGTCACTTCGGAATATTTTACTTCGCAAATCAATTCCGGCTTTATCCACGTCACCTGGGAATTGTTTTTTATCTTTTCATTAAAAGGAGATTTTTCCTGAACCATCGGTTGAAAAAGCTCATACAATTCTTTCAAAGATTTTTGGTTGAAACCTGTGCCGGCATTACCTACATACACAAATTGATTTCCGTTTTTCTCCGCGAGTATTATAGAACCAAAATATTTTCTGGAACCGGAAGGTTTTGTA
>JBDTHD010000190.1:0-8683 GCA_039937075.1 Ginsengibacter sp.
TGCGCCTGATTCGGCCATCATTTTCATTTTCAGGAAATCATTTTGCATTCGTAAATTTTCTTCGGGATCATTGCTGAACTTTTCATCGTCAGGGAAATCTTGCTGGCTCATAAGATTTTATTTTCTCATTATTAAATGTCTAATTTAATAAAAAGGATTAAAATATTCACATAAAATAGGACTTAGCGGGATAGCCAATACAGTAAACAGACTTTTATGAGTAATTTTTATTTTGATTTTTATTTGATTTGAAGAATAAAGAACTGGATAAAGTAAATTTACGATTCACAGATTTCGTATGACTACGTTTGCGACAGTAAAATCAGTAGCTAAAAAAACGGGCAGTAATGCGCTTGTGCAGCGATGTGCGCAGCTGTATCTTTGTTCCAGAAGTTGATTGATGTTCAACAGACATTAATCGCCCATCCAAATCCATTGAAAAATACTGTTTCCTTTAATCCGGGAAAAACCATAAAAATCCGATATCAGTCAACTTCTTTTTTTTATTTTTTATTCAAGTCCTTAGAAAGATATTTATTCCGATGAAAACCGGCATTAATCCAGCCGAAAAATTATCCAGGAAAAACTAACCCACCTTTAGAATCAAATTTTTAAAAAGACTTTCGCCCAAAAAGCGGAAGTTTTTTTATGCATATAAACGAACAAAGAGTAAAACTTACCACGAAAGTTTTCGTAAAACTACGAATGCGACAGTAAAATCAGTAGCTAAAAGAATGGGCAGTAATGCGCTTGTGCAGTGATGCGATGGGCTGTATCTTTGTTCCAGAAGTTGATTGATGTTCAACAGACATTAATCGCCAATCCAAATCCATTGAAAAATACTGTTTCCTTTAATCCGGGAAAAACCATAAAAATCCGATATCAGTCAACTTCTTTTTTTTTGAATTCCAGTCCTTTAGAAAGATATTTATTCCAATGAAAACTGGCTCTAATCCGGCCGAAAAATTATTCAGGAAAAACGAACCACCTTTAGAATCAAATTTTTAAAAACTTCCGCCCAAAAAGTGGAAGTTTTTTTATGCTTGAAAAGTTACGAACTTAATAGGTGCAATTGCTGCATCCAAAATACATATTTTTGCTTTGTTGTTTTAATCAAATAATTTAATTTTTTAATGAATTTTGTAACTATCCGGACATTTCAAAATAATTTTTCTGCGCATCTGATGCTAACCAAATTGCGAAGTGGAGGAATCGAGTGTTTTTTAAAAGACGAATTCACCGTTACCGTGGATCCAATTTTATCAAATGCAGTTGGTGGTATAAAATTAATCGTTAGAACGGAAGATGAAGATGAGGTAAAAAAAATGCTTTATGATTTAGATGAAGCTTACAGGCAAACAGCCGTTTGTCCGCGATGTGGAAGTAAATCAATAGAACTGGTGCCCAAACAAACAACAGCAAATATTGTAACAGCCATACTCACCTGGCTTTTTGGCAGCTATGCTATCTCCGCAAAAAATGTGTATCAATGTTCATCCTGCAAATACGAAAGCGAAACGCTGCCGGAAAGTTTTCACTCAGAGCTTAATGAGTTTGAAGAAGAAACTCTGAATTAAAAATCAAATTAAAATTGATGAAAACAATTGCGTTTATTCCTGCCCGTTATGCTGCTACGCGTTTCCCGGGAAAGCTGATGCACAAACTGGGCGAAAAATCTATTATACGCCATACCTATGAAAATACCGTTGCCACTTTGCTTTTTGATGAAGTAATTGTGGTTACGGACAGTGAAATCATTTTTAATGACATTGTTCAAAACGGCGGATATGCGATTATGAGTAAACAGCAGCACGAAAGTGGAAGTGATCGCATAGCCGAAGTGGTAGCTGATATTGAAGTGGATATCGTGGTTAATGTGCAGGGAGATGAACCCTTCGTAAAAAAAGAAATTCTCAGTGATTTACTGAAGCCTTTTAAAAATGACTTTGAAGAAAAAATAAAAGTTGCTTCGCTTATGTATCCCGTAGTAAACGAAGAAATAATTCAAAATCCTAATCACGTAAAAGTGGTAGTGGATAATAATATGGATGCGCTTTATTTTTCAAGAAATGTGATACCGTATAACCGCGATAAAAATATTCGACCAACTTATTTCAAGCATATCGGTATTTATGCATTTAGAAAAAGCGCTTTAATGAATTTTACCAACTGGCAACCTACAACTCTGGAAACGATTGAAAAATTAGAGCAACTGCGTTATCTCGAAAATGGAGTTAAAATAAGGATGGTCACAACCAACGAAACGCTTGTTTCTATTGATACTCCGGAAGATCTTGAAGAAGCAAAAAAAATTATTGCTTCTTTTTAAAAAGGTTCAATTTATCTTTATTCCAAGTATTTAATTCTTAAAAAGAAAAAATGTTTGTTAACCGAACCAATATTTTATTGTTGATGGCTTTATTGTTTGTGGTTGTTTCCTGTAGCCAACAGGACAAAATGGAAATAGAAAAATCCGCTTCTGCATTTGACATTACACAGGGTCAGGCATCAATAGCGCAGGCAAATCAAAATTTTATAAAAGCGTATAAACAGCAGGATACTTCTCAAATTGCGCAGGTTTTTACTACAAGTGCGAGAGTAATGTTGGCTAACCGCACGCCGATAAACGGACGAAATAATATATCACAATTTTTTGCCGACCTTATGAACGACAGCGTCACGGATATAAAATTAAACACTTCAAAAATATCAGGCGACAGTACGATACTTGTTGAAGAAGGAACTTATCAATTCTTAAATAAAAAAGACAACCCAACGGATAATGGCCAATATATAGCTTTATGGCAACAGCAGGCGGGCAACTGGAAGATTTACCGCGATATGTTGACAAGTAGTGTTCCCAGGCCAGTAATTACAATTTCAGATTCTGTAGAGAATAAACCTTAATTTTTTTGAAGTCTTTTTATAAAATCTCAAACCGGCAATATGAGAACAGATAGATATATATCGTTCATAAAACCTCTTGAAAAGATTATAACCAAAAAGGTTTTGCAGGTAAATCCTACGGCGGTGCCTTTAAGAGAAGAGCCCAAAAAATCAGTTATTACGGTTTACGAATATGACGCCGCGATAGTGGATAGCAAGCGGCTGGATAATGTAGAAGACACTTTTAAATACCTGGGTAGTTCTAAAAATTTTTGGATTAACCTGGATGGTTTAAAAAAGGAAGATATTGATAAAATTTGCAATCATTTTGGAATTCATCCACTTATCGCTGAAGATATTTTAAGTTTAGGACAGCGGCCCAAAATGGATGAATTGAATCATCTTATTTTTTGTTTATTAAATATGCTCTATTTCAATAAAGAAATAGGCGCTGTTGAAAACGAGCAAATCAGTATTGTATTGGGGTCCAATTTCGTTTTAAGCTTCCAGGAGGACGCTTCGAGGGATGTTTTCGATTTACTTAGAGGAAAAATTAAGATTGCCGGAAGCAAAGTGAGAGAGAACAAATCGGATTATCTATTTTATGCACTTATTGATCTTATTGTAGATAATTATTTTGTGGTGATGGAAAAAATGGGTGAAAAAATTGAAGATTTGGAAGAAGATATCACACACAGAGCGGATACAAGAACACTTGCAAGAATTAACCTGATACGAAAGGAAATGATTTTTTTAAAAAGAAATATTTCTCCTGTTCGTGAGATGCTCAATGGCATCCTGAGAAGTGAAACAGATTTGATAGAAGAAAAAACAGAAAGGTATTTCAAAGATATTTATGACCACATTGTTCAAGCCAACGAGCTTGCAGAAAATTATCGTGACATGATGATAAATCTACAGGACCTTTATTTAAGCAATGTGAATTTAAAGATGAATGAGGTGATGAAAGTAATGGCAGTTGTTACTTGCTTATTGGCTCCGGCAACGGTTATCGGAGGAATTTTCGGGATGAATTTTATCAGGATTCCCTGGTTGCATAATCCTTATGGATTTTTTATAGCTGTAGCTTTGATGCTTATTATACCAATTTGGATGATTTGGGTATTCAAAAAAAGAGGATGGTTTTAAAAAGAATTATCGCTGCTCAGTTGAATCGGATTTTATAAAATATTCTACCTGTTTTAAAGCTTCTAAATTATTTTGCCGTGCCATTGAGGCACTAACTTCTTTTTTTTCACTTGCTGTAAGATGAAAATTAAGCGGGGCTTCGCCTTCGGGGTTTTTGGGGATATACATAAATGATACTCTGTGGAGTTTATTACCAAAAGTGTTTTTTAAATAAGAAAGCTCGTCTTCCTGGAAATAGTCCTGCAACGTAAACCAATTCGTTTGTATCATCGTAAACGGGTTGGTAATAATATCAGAAATGCCACTCGTTTTGTAACCGTTGCTCCAGCTTCCTTTTATCCTGGAACGTACCTGTATAATTAATATTCCGCGGGTATTCTCTTTTATCCAGTCTTTAAAAATATTTAAAAACCTAAATGTCATTTCTGCACCCGAATTGTCACGCAATCCTGCGTCCATTACATCAATTATCGGCCGGGAAGGAAGCCACACGGCCGGTAGAACATACGGATAGGTTGCATTCATACGCAACGCTGTAAGCATTCGTAAATTCATGGGATCCATGTTTTTAAAAAGGGCTGCAAAATCAATTGCGTCAGGGCCGGTTATTTTTGTTGTACTGTCACTATATTCTGGTTGCATCATAAAGCTCAACGGCTGCGTACATATCATCATTTTTTTAAAATCCCTTGTTACGGTTGAAGTTAAAATCATCAAAGGAACTTGTGCCAGTTTTTCGGCCTTTTGATAAAATCCAACCGGTTTATCCAAAACATATTTTGTATTGAAATTCAGTTTTTCTTCAAAAGCATATCCGCGATCTTTTACATAATGGTAATGGCTATACGTAAATTTTTGGGAAGGTGAAATGAGGTCGCGTGTAATGAGCGATGAAAAGACGGGATTGAGAAGATCTTTTGAAATATTGTTTATATATTCTTTATTTTCAAGATCGATTCTTGCACCATTTCGCTTTAGCCGGTATAACTCCCGGAAGTAAGATGCCGCAAGCATTCCGCCCGAGGCGCCACTGATAAGCATTGTTTTATTCATAATGGTTCCATCAGTCAGGCTATCTAATTGCTGTAAAACATTCATCGAAAAATCAGCGCTTCTGAGGCCGCCACCACTGAAATTAAAAAATACCATCAAAGGCTTTTCTTCGTGCTGATTTTCTTTCCAATGATTTAAGATGGAAATCATATTGTTTTTATCCGAATCGATCCTTGCTTGCATATTTAATGATTGCAGGCTTTGAAGAGAATATTCTGGTCGGTTTGGATTTGAATAATTAAGCCCATAAGCCTTATTCCTAGGGTCAATTACATCGTATTTGTAAAGTATGTTTAAGACTGAATAAAGAAGGATAATAAATAGCAAGCTCCAGCTTTTTAAAAAATAAGAAAGCGCTCCCATTACAGAAATAAGGACAGCAAAAAATAAAAAAATACTTGCGGCAGCTGGTATCTGAAAATATTTATTATCCAAAAAAAACGCGATGAACATTATAAAAATGAACGCAAGAAAAATTGAAAGCATCGCGGAGAAATGATGCCTCTTAAAAATAGTATCTAAAAAAGTTTGACTATAATGCCGCACAGAACGAACTTTTTTAACCTGGAACCTTGTGCTGAGGTAATTGGTAACTGGTAAGCCAAAATCATCAATCAGTATTTTTTCTTCTTCAGTTTCCGGTATTTTATTTTCATCTATACTTTCAGTAACAGACGGTAATGTTCTGATAATTCTTCTGTCGGCACCAAAAAAATAAAGAAAAGAAATTAAAATAAGAAGCGAAAGGCCACCTGCAAAACCCGCAATGATGAATAGAAACTGTTGTAAAGGAATTAATTCTTTTACCCTGTCAAAATACAAAGCTTCCAGAAAGTATATTATTAAAAAGGTAAAAGGAATGATTGCATTGTTCACGCAGTAATTTAAAAACGGTTTGGAACTTGTTGCCAGAAACCGAAAGCGCCCGCTATGCAAAATGAAAGTGGTAATATTCCAGCTCATCACAAATACGCCGGTTGCAATACCAGTAATAGCAGCTCCGGCAGCGTTTACATTTCCTAAATATTCGGGAGCCAAAAATAGCGTATTGGCCCCAAAAGTTAGCATGAAATTACCCGAAATGGTGAGAAACAAAATCAGCCACAAGATTAATAAAATCTGTGATTTCCTAAAATGAAGCAGCAACAATTGAACAGGTAAAGAATAATAAAGATTATGAAAAAAATTTTTCATTTTAAATAATTCAGCGCTTATTATAAATACTGATTCTGAACAACTGACGGCCGGATAATGTAAAGCATAAAAATAACTGACATTAAAAACATAATGCCCACAAACTGGTGAGCAACGCCTAAATACACAAGATTATTGCCATAGGGAGAAAGTACAACGGTTGTAATTCCGAGAGCAACCTGCAATATAACGAGGCACAGAAGAAGATATTTAGTTTTTGAAAACAAAGCGCTTCCAATAATTTTTCTGGCTTTTGCAGTCCAGATAATTACCAGTATTAAAATAGTATAGGCAAGCCCGCGATGAATAAACTGAACCGTAATTTTATTATCAATAAAATTCTTGAACGACGGCGAAAGTCGATTCAATGAATCCGGAATCCACTGTCCGTTTATAGTTGGCCATGTTGGTGCCGCAGTCGCGGCATGAAGCCCAGCCATAAAAGCTCCATAAATTAATTGAAAAAAAAGTACACAGATTATAACCCAGGTAATATTTCTTAAAGACTTGCTATGGGTTTTCATGTTTGAAGGGACAGAAATACTTAACGCAAACCAAAAAGTATAACAAAGTAAAACAAGCGCCGACATAAAATGGGTTGCCAGTTTTATATGATCAACAAATAGCCTGTCAGGCACTAATCCGCTTGCGACCATTATCCAACCAATGGCGCCTTGTATCATTCCTAGTAGAAACAAAATGATGAAAGGGATAATCATATCCTTTTTAAATTGTTTCTTAATCAAAAAATAAAAAAAGCCTACCAAAAAAACAATCCCCATCAACCTTGCCCAATTCCGGTGAAAGTATTCCCAGAAAAAAATGGATTTAAAATTACTCAAAGAAAAATCCGCATGAATGTGTTTGAACTGGTCAGTCCCTTTATATTTTGCAAACTCTGACATCCATTCTGCATGATTTAGTGGAGGCAAAGCGCCTGTTATCGGATTCCATTCGGTAATACTTAATCCCGACTCGGTAAGCCTGGTAATACCACCCAATACAATTTGAATCACTAACATGAAAACACCCAGGTAAAGCCATTTAGCCACATTCTTATTGGGATTTTTCAAAACAATTTCAGCCATAATTATTTTTTAGAGTTTTCAAAAACTAAACTTTTCAAAGATAACCTCACAATGGCAAACTTTATTTCAAATTGTTTTTAAATAAATGTTGAAAACTTAATACTGCCCGAATAGAATGTGATTATTACTTTTGAAAGAAAAGAACAATTGCTCTTACCTTTTTTTCATAATAAATTTCTTGAAGCAGGCGTGGACGAAGTAGGCCGCGGGTGCTATGCCGGACCTCTGTATGCGGCTGCGGTAATTCTTCCTAAGAATTTTTTTCATCCCCTTTTAAATGATTCTAAACAACTCACTAAAGATGAGAGAAATTTTCTTCGGCCTTTAATTGAAAAGGAATGTTATTCTTTCTCTGTGGCAAGCGTTACGAATGTAGAAATCGATCGTATTAATATTTTGCAGGCTTCTTTTAAAGCAATGCACCTTGCATTGAATAAACTAAAAACACCTCCCGAACTTCTGTTAGTTGATGGCAACCGGTTTAAAAAATATAAAAAACTTCCGCATCAATGTATTATAAAAGGGGATGGGATGTATGCTTCGATTGCCGCTGCAAGCGTATTGGCCAAAACCTATCGTGATGATTATATGGAATCGCTTCACGGGAAATATGAAATGTATTTGTGGAATAAAAATAAGGGATATGGCACGCGCGAACACCGCGCTGCTATAGAGATTCACGGATTATGCAGATACCATCGAAAAAGTTTTAATATCTGGCCTAGCAGTAAAAATGAGACGGAAATAATGCTTGAAGATTAAAATTGAAATCGACTCTTTTTGTTCGTTTACTGTTATCAATTTTCTATAAATTATAAAATAGAAAACGTTCTTTTTTGTTGTTTTACTGCAAACAAAAAATTATACAGGCCATTCTCCCAATCCCTCACGGAGAACTTCCCAACTCTCAGTCGTACAATCTATAATCGTTGAAGGAATAATTCCGCCTGGTCCGCCATCAATGATAAAATCAACCTGGTTGCCAAAAGTCTCAAAAATTATTTCGGGGTCGGTAAATTCTTCTACCATTTCTCCCGGAAGAGAAGCGCTCAAAATAGGATTTCCTAATTCTTCAAGAATACTTTGACATATAACGTTGTTGGGTACACGCAAACCAATCGTTTCTTTTTTGCTTTTCAGAATTTTGGGAACTTGCTTACTTGCCGGTAAAATAAAAGTGTAAGGCCCCGGAAGGCAAATTTTAAGCATTCTATAAAGAGGCGTGTTAATACTTTTGGTGTAATCGCTTAAGTGGCTGAGATCGCGGCAAATAAAGGAAAGCTGTGCTTTTTTTGGGTCAACATTTTTTATTC
>JBDTHD010000191.1:0-16528 GCA_039937075.1 Ginsengibacter sp.
GAGCCTGAAGCATCAGTTACTTTGCCGGAAATAGAATACCTGGCCGATGTTTTTTGCGCACTCACACTCAATGATAAGAACGAGCCCATACATATCACGAGAAAAAGAGAAAATATTTTCATTTTTATTTTTTTTAAACCTCATTTAATATAAAATGATTCATGTTACAAAAGAATTCAGATGTGGAAGGGGACAAAAGGGAGAACCTGTTACCACCATAGCAATTGGAATTAATAATTAGAAAATTATGCGACAGAAGGTGGGCCTCTTAAACCAAATGAGAGTGGTCGAGACAATACAGTTGAAGTAATTCCTGAAATGATATAATTGAAAAAAACAGGAGACGGTGCTTTAATAACTACCGTGCTTTGCATGGTATAAGGCGCAATTACCACGTTGCTTTCGCAATGACAATCAATACCAGGTGCATTTATCTGTGGAGTGTTAGAATCGGTTAAAGTTTTACTCACGAAATCTTTGTGATTGGCAAAAATTGCATGCAAATATTTTGTTGGCGTAGCGCTCAGCAAAAAAATGGCCAACAGGAACGCGCCAAAAAACTTTCTTATGTAAATATTACGATTCAACCGGGGTTTAATTAATAATTTTGCAAATGTAGAACTTTCAGTTTTATAACGTTTAAAATGCACTTTAATTTTCACATTTCAGAAAGATGTTAAAAACGGAATAACTTTTGTGTTATTTACATTTAAAATATTTATTAATTAAACTAAACCATTTATTATGCCAATTGTAAAAGTGATAGAAGTAATCGCGTCTTCAGAAAAAAGTTTTGATGAGGCAATTCAAAATGCTGTGACAGAAGTTTCTAAAACAGTTAAGAACATTGATTCGGTTTATGTCAAAGATTTTAAAGTACACGTTAAGGATGAAAAAGTATCTTCTTATGGAGTTATTTGTAAAGTTTCATTTCGTGTAAATGACAAATAGCATTTTATTTACCTTATAAAAAACCGGTTTTTATAAAGAGAGTTTTACAGCTCTCTTTATTTTTTTAACATACTTTTCCGTGAAGGTTTTATAGAAACACATTTTTTGTGTATGTGTTGTTCGTAATTTGCAAACCTTTATTTGTCTGCAAGACAAGTAGGAATTCTTAATCTAATTTTATTGAAAAAATGTTACAAACTGCAGAAGATATTCGCCTCTTAAATGAAAAAATAAATCACTCAGCTACCTTCATTGATAAGATTCACGACGAGATTGGAAAAATTATTATCGGCCAAAATCACATGGTCGAAAGATTACTGATCGGGCTTCTAAGCAATGGCCATATTTTATTAGAAGGTGTTCCGGGGCTTGCTAAAACACTTTCTATAAAATCTCTTGCCAGTACGATTAACGCGAAGTTTAGCCGTATACAATTTACCCCGGATCTGTTGCCGGCCGATGTAATAGGAACAATGATTTATAACCAGCAGAAAAATGAATTTGTAGTTCGCAAAGGACCAATTTTCGCCAATTTTATTTTAGCAGATGAAATAAACAGGGCGCCCGCAAAAGTGCAAAGCGCTTTGCTGGAAGCGATGCAGGAACGACAGGTGACCATTGGAAACAGCTCTTATTTATTGGAAGAACCGTTTTTGGTTTTAGCCACGCAAAACCCTATCGAGCAGGAAGGAACTTATCCGTTGCCGGAAGCACAGGTAGACCGTTTTATGCTGAAAGTAATTATTGATTATCCTTCAAAAACAGAGGAGCAGGCGATTATAAGGCAGAATGTTTTGGGCATGCAACAGCCAGTTATAAACGCTGTTGTTTCTTCTTCAGAAATCATCAATGCGCGCCAGTTGGTAAGAGAGGTTTATATGGATGAAAAAGTGGAGCAATATATTATTGACATTGTTTTTGCTTCAAGGTACCCGGATAAATATAATTTGCCGAAATTGAAACCGCTTATTTCCTACGGAGGTTCTCCGAGAGCAAGTATTAACTTGGCTTTGGCGTCAAAAGCGTATGCTTATCTTAATAAAAGGGGCTATGTAATTCCTGAGGATGTAAGAAATATTTGCAAGGATGTTTTGCGCCACCGCATAGGCCTTACTTACGAAGCGGAAGCAGAAAATGTAAATGTAGAAATGATCATTAATGAAATTTTAAAAGTAGTAAATGTTCCCTAGTAGGAGTTATTAGTGATGAGTTATCAGTCATTAGTTTGGAATTCGGAACTAATTACTGATCACAGATTACTGATCACTAATTACTGAATAATCAATAACTAATAATCAACAATTAATTCCCTGTTGCTCACAACCGCCGAAATAATAAAAAGAGTAAAAGAACTGGAGATCATCAGTAAGAAAATCACCACGCATTTTTTTACCGGCGAATATCATTCCGCTTTTAAAGGAAAGGGAATGCGGTTTAGGGAAGTGCGCGAATATTCGCATGGCGATGATGTACGTTTTATTGACTGGAATGTAAGCGCGCGCTACGCTCATCCATTTACAAAAGTATTTGAGGAAGAACGAGAGTTGACCATAATTCTGTTGATAGATATAAGCGCCAGTTCATTTTTTGGAACCACTCATGAAAATAAGAAAGACCTGATAACGGAAATCGGTGCGATAATAACTTTTAGCGCTATCAATAATAATGACAAGGTAGGTGTCATATTTTTCAGCGATAAAGTGGAACAATATATTCCTCCCAAAAAAGGAAAAGATCACGCGCTTTATATCGTCAGGGAATTACTAACGGCCAGGCCTAAACGAAATGGAACCAATATCCGCGAAGCGCTGAATTTCTTTTCAAAATCTAATCATCAAAAAAGCATCGCCTTTATTATGAGTGATTTTATCGATGAAAATTATGAACATGCTTTGCGGGTTTTAGGAAACAGGCACGATTTGATAGGCCTGAAAGTATATGATAAAATGGACAGCCAATTGCCTGATATCGGGATGGTTAAAGTACAGGACCTGGAAAGCGGAAAAGCACAATGGCTCAATACTTCAGACTCAATGGTACGTTATAAATACCATCAGAATTTTATTGACCATAGTTCGCTGACAAAAACAATTTTTAAAAAATCGGGTGCACAATTGTTACATATCCGTACCGACGAAGATTATGTAAAAATATTACAGCAGTTTTTTACCCGCAGAAAAAAAACACATTAACAGGATTTTGAAGAAAGGGGTTTACGATATGAAGTTTTTTACTTTTTTATTTATTGTATTTTCATTCTCAATAAATGATTCATTTGCTCAATCGCCTACGGCAAAAACGACGGTTGACAAAACGGACATCCTCATTGGGCAACAAATACATTTACGTGTAGAAACCTCTATGCCTGATAACACGTATCGCCTTGGTTGGTTTTCGGTGCCCGACAGCTTTGGTAATTTTGTGCCCATCATCAGAGACAAAATTGATTCTACTTATTCCAACGGAAATTTAAATTTCAGCCAACAAATAATTATCACCAGCTTTGATTCCGGACGTCAGGTAATTCCTCCGCTACCACTCTCCGTTTCTACTCTTGACGGGGATTCTTCCTTTACTATCTTTACAGATTCTATTCCTATAAATGTTACTTATTCACCGGCAGACAGCACACTTCCTTTTCACGATATTAAAAATATAATTGAAGTAAAAAAAGTTTTTCAATGGTGGATATGGGTATTGATAGGCGCGGGCGCCATTTTATTAATTGTTTTAATTGTCTACTTTATTAAAAAATCGAAAAAGAAAAAAAGTGCTGAAATATTTGAGTCAAAAGTTTCTCCTTACGAAGAAGCCATGCAATCGTTAGATGAATTACAAAAAGAAAATTTGATTGAAAAAAATGAGATCAAAGAATTTCACACAAGGCTATCCGAAATTTTTAAAAGATTCTTGTCAAGAAAAACAAACACCTATCAAATGCATCTTACCACAGATGAATTATTGGTAGAATTAAATGAAATGAATTTATCACGCGAACAAATTTCTGATTTTGCCAATTGTCTGAAAATGGGAAACGCGGTAAAATTTGCCAAATATCTACCTCCTGTTTTTGAAAATGAGAAATCCTTTTCTGTAGTAAAAGAAATGATAAAAGCGATTCACCATATTGTACCTAAAACCCAGGAAGATGGTATTTGATTATTTTAACGATATAACTTTTGGGCAGCCTTGGCTTTTGCTTCTTATTCTTATTATTCCTGTATTGATTTACTGGAAATTCAGCAAAGGCAAAAAGCAGGTTGCGGCTATAGGAATCTCTTCTACAAAGGGTTTGGCAAATTCAAGATCATGGAAAAACTCTTTCCAGCAGTTGCCTTTTATTTTCAGATTGCTGGCATTGAGCTGCATCATTGTTGCGCTTGCCAGGCCACAAACTAAATTTGATGAAACACAAACGGAAGGAGAAGGCATTGATATCATCCTGGCGATTGACGTGAGTGGAAGCATGACCGCTCAGGATTTTACGCCCAATAGAATGGAAGCCGCTAAAAAAGTAGCGGAAGAGTTTGTCGACAACCGTCCATCAGACAGGATAGGCGTTGTAATATTCGCCGGCGAAAGTTTTACAATTTGTCCGCTTACCACCGATCATTATGTTTTAAAATCGCAGATTGAGCAAATCAGAAACGGCTTGCTCGAAGATGGAACCGCGATTGGCTCGGGTTTGGCGACAAGTGTGGACCGGCTTAGAAACAGTAAAGCAAAAAGTAAAGTAGTCATTCTTCTTACGGATGGCATGAACAATGGCGGTCTCATTGATCCCTCAACCGCTTTGGAGATTGCCAAAACTTTTCATGTAAAAGTGTATACAATTGGCGTAGGCACGGATGGATACGCGCCAACACCAGTAAGTACGCCGCTCGGTATCGTCATGCAAAATCAAAAGGTTTCTATTGATGAAACCCTTTTGAAAAATATTGCCCAACAAACGGGCGGAGAATACTTTCGGGCGACAGACAACAAAAGCCTTGAATCTATTTATAAGCAAATAGACAAGATGGAAAAATCAAAAGTAGAGATTACTACTTTCCACCGTTACACAGAAAAATTTTATCCTTTTATATTAGCCGCAATGGCATTACTTTTAATAGAAATTATTTTAAGGTATACTTTATTTAAAAAGTTCCCCTGATTCTCTTAATTAGCTGATTAGCTAATTAGCCCATTAGCTAATTAAATACAATGAACGCATTAGTTTATAAATCTACAGGAAGTTGGTACGTTATCAAAAATGAAAAGGGTGAAGAATTTAATGCGCGAATAAAAGGCAAATTTAAAATTGATGATATCACCTCAACCAATCCTGTAGCGGTTGGCGATGCGGTAGATGTTGATAAAGAAGAGGGTGAGGAATCAATCGTTATCACTAAAATTCATGATCGTAAAAATTATATTACGCGCCAATCTCCGCATAATAAATACAGGCACCACATTGTAGCAGCCAATTTAGATCAAAGTATTTTATTGGCCACTTTAAAAGATCCAAAAACTTCTACCGGTTTTATTGATCGCTTTTTAGTTGCGTCCGAAGCTTATCATGTACCTGCAATTTTGGTTTTTAATAAAACCGACCTGTTCCAATCAAAAGAGAAAGAAAGTTTTGAAAAGATAAAATCTATTTATGAAAAAATTGGATACCCTGTTTATGCGATGAGCCTGAATGCAAACGAAGGCGTAGATGAAGTAAAGCAATTATTAAAAGATAAAACCACTTTGCTAAGCGGCCATTCCGGAGTAGGAAAATCTTCTTTTATCAATACTATTTTTCCTGACAATACCATTAAAACTAAGGAAGTAAGCGGCTGGAGCGGAAAAGGAATGCACACTACGACTTTTGCTGAAATGTTCGATCTTCCTTTTGGCGGAAAAATAATTGATACGCCCGGAATGAGGGAGTTTGCGATGATGGATATTGAACCGCATGAACTTTCACATTATTTCCCTGAAATGAAAGCGCTGATAAATGATTGCCGCTTTAATAATTGCATGCATATTGAAGAACCGGGCTGCGCCGTAAAACCGGCTGTCGAAGAAAATAAAATTTCTGCCGAACGTTATATCAGTTACCTGAATATTTTAGGAACGATTGAGGATAAGAAATGGTAATTTGTTTTGCTATTATATTTTTAGCGCGACAAAAAATATCTCTTAAATTCCTCCATCTCTTTTGTTTCAATTTCAATATATTTTTCAAATAGTTTGTTACCAACCTGGTTACGCAGTGCAGAAATGCCCACGTCAATTAGCCGCAGTCCATTATGAGTAAGAAATACATTATCGAATGCTTCTCCACCAATATCAGAAGGGCGCCTGATATCCCCGTGAACAAAACCAGCTTTATGCAATTGCTTCATCTCATCAAAAAAAACATCGGCCCACAGTTCGCGCTTTTCTATTTCATAAGCCCTGTAATCCGCCGGATAAATACGTTCCATAACCAACATATCGCTTTGTAATAAGTCATCAAAATCCAGCCTTATAAAATGGCATACCAAATCATTGATCGTATTGGCATATTTCATCTTCTCTGCTTCGGAACCAATATCAGACCGTGTATCTCCTACATACAACTTGGCCACTTCCGATTCATTAAGGGCAATTACTTTATTATTGGCGCCTGAAGATAAAAGGCGGGGATATTTCATGACTTTGCGAGTTGTTATGCAATTTAAGATATTACGACGATTGATTGGGTGATGTCAGTTTATACCTGCTATGAAAATCTCAGGAGACTTACAGCAAACATGAATGCTATTACTTTTTAAAAGTATTTGTGACAAAATGAAAAATACGATTATTTGTTGGTTTACTGTATCGGCCTTAAAATAAAAAAATGGTAACGAATTACCATTTTAATTTTGAAAAATTATTATTGAATGACTGACTGAATTTAAATTTATAAATGAAGAATCCAGAATTAATAAGCACGAACTCAATACGCATTTCTTTCTAAAAAATCAGCCACTTCTTCTACGGCTTTATTTACCTTTTCTTTGTTAGTGATATTTTGTGGAAGAATAGAAACACCATTAAAAATATTATAATGAAGTGTCAGAAAAAATTTCTTGTATTTAAAATCCCAATCGAGCGTGTCTGCATCATCTACCTGGTTTAAGAATTTTACTTTCAGGCTATCAGCAAGCGTTCCTGCTATAGAATAAAATTTAGAAATTCCGCAATTGTCGTCAATTACAGCTTCGGTGCCGCCATAGTTTGTTTTTAAATGATAACACATTAGGTTTTGGTTTTGTTTAAATAAAGAATAGAAATTTATTTTTAGTTTTTAAATTTTTTGGCTCTTTTAGCTTCTTTAATCGCGGCTTTATCTCCCGACAAAATCCTTTCAGCACCAATATTTTTCCCGTTCGTAGGACAGCCGTATTTTTGATGGCCTCTAAAAATGGAACATCCTGAAAACATCCAGCTGCAAGCTGTTATAATTATTATTTTTTTCATGAGATTAACAATTCTAAATCCTCATACAAAACATACGAAACGGAGACAATAAAAGTTTTAAACAAAAGTTTATAAGAACCCATCTAAAATCAGAATATGAACTATTTGTTCGTTTACTGAAATCTTTAAGGTTTTGCTTTCCTTATTTTCTGCTGTAAATCTTATTGGTTTCTTTAAACTTTCTAAACTTTTCTAAACTAAAATTCAAATGTTACAAAAATTTTCTTTGCTTCCTTCTCACTAACCGCGGTCTGACCTGCGGTGCCAACCGCTATACATTCTAAACTATTCTAAACCAACATAAACCCTTCTAAACTTCAACCTTATACCACCCCGCATACATCAGGTAATTATTAGCAATCCTTTCTATTTCGCCCTTTAGCAGTTCTTCAGAAATATCTTTTATTTTTTTAGCAGGAACACCCGCATAAATACTTCCTGGCTCAACAATCGTATTTTCAAGAACTACCGCGCCAGCGGCAATAATGCTGTTAGCGCCTATTTTAGCATGGTCCATTATGATAGCTCCCATTCCGATCAGCACATTATTCTCTATAACGCATCCATGTACGATTGCATTGTGTCCGATGCTCACATTATTTCCAATTTCTGTTTTTGATTTTAAATAAGTACAATGAATCAAAGCGCCATCCTGCACATTTACTTTGTTTCCCATGCGGATAGAGTTTACATCGCCGCGAATTACCGCATTGAACCAAATACTGCAATCATCGCCCATTACTATGTCACCACAAAGCGTAGCATTCGGCGCGATGAAACAATTCTTGCCCAATAAGGGTTTTACACCTTTTATCTCAAATAAAAATGCCATAGATTTAAAATTTGGAAATCACCCACATTGCATGAAGATGAAAATTGTGAGAAATAAAAACTTATAGAATTAATGCTTTAACCAGGATTCGGGGTTGACATTATTATTTTCATCCATCAGGATAAAATCTACTTCGCCGTTTCCATCGTCATTAAGGCCTGCTTTACCAATCACCTGGCCGGTTTTTACTTTATCACCACGTTGTACGCTGGCAGATGCAAGATTGCTGTAAACAGTAAAATACTTTCCATGTCTGATACAAACCATTTGTTTATCGTCAACATAATTAACAAGAGTGACCTCTCCATCAAATACTGCTTTAACAGATGCGCCCGTTTTTACTCCAATGCTAACTCCAGGATTAATATAGTCAATTCCGCCGGGATATTGATTGGGGCCAAAATGAGTAATCACATAACCATCACAAGGCCACGGCAGAGCGCCTTTGTTCTTTACAAAACTTGCATTGAGGGCTTTATCAGCTTCACTACTTACCAGAACATTTCCGGAAGGTACTGTGGATCTGGGTTTAGCGTTGCTAGTTGCAGTTTCATTTGCTTTAGAATTATCAGTTGTATTATTCTTTTTTGCTTCGGCCAGGCGTTCCCGTTCCTTTCGGGCAGCGTCTGCTCTTGCCCTTTCAATTTCACGGCGTATCATAGCGGTGATCGCACTCTTCAATTTTCCATCCTGCTTTCGTTTGGCTTTTACCTGCGACAGCAATTCTTTCTGGCGGCCTTTTAATTGATTTACAATGGTGGCTTTCTCGTCTTTTTGTTTTTGGAGTTTAGACAACTCTTTATCCTTTTCGGTAAGCACCACATTTTTTTGGGTTTTCATTCCGGAAAGATTCTGGATCTTATCTTCCAGCATCGCCTGCGTTTTTAAAATATTTTCGGCCTGCATTTCGCGGTAATTCCTATACGATTTTAAATACGCAATCCTCTTGATGGCATCATTAAAGGTATTTGCCGAAAAAATAAAATTTAGAAAATCATAATTGCTTCGGTTTTTGTAAGCATACACCATGCTTTTGGAATATTCCACTTTTAAAGTGTCAAGTATTCTTTTAATTTTATTAATTTCTAATTGCGATAAATAAATATTATCACTCAGGTTTTTTATTTCACCGCTTATACTATTAACAATGTTATCCTGTAAATTGAGTTTTTTATTAATCAACGATAGCTGGCCCAAATTTACTTTAGTAGTTTTTTGAGTTTCTATAAGTGCTTTTTCAGTCGCCTGTATATCTTTCTTTAATTCCTCCCGCTGCTTTTCAAGCGCGTCTTTACTTGGCGCCTGCGCAAACCCTGCGAAAGCAATTAATAAAAAAGTAAAAGTGATAACAATTTTCCTGTGCATGCACGCAAATTTTTTATAAAATTCAAAAGGTAAATATCTATGCAAGCTGCATTGGTTTAAAGTAACAATTATTTTGTTTTATAATTTCGTGGAATGGTAAATGGAAATGATAATTCCTTGTTAAACTCATATTGTTTAAATTGTATTGAGACATCGACTTTCGATTTTTCTGACACATTTATTTCTCTGCTGGTCGCAAAATCAAAATCGCCATTATTTTCATAATCTCCATACAACAGCGCAGCAGTGCGGTTTTGACTCACGTCTACATCATCAAGCTTAATTCTCTCTAAATGTTTTTTCCCGGTTGAAAGCATGATGAGATTTTTAAAATAATTCCCAACCGTTCCTATTAAAATATGATTTTCAGTTTCTTTATAAGACACAATACTGTCTCCTACATAAACGGGATTTCCAATCAGGATATTTTGCAACAATTTAAAATCCATTGGAATTTTGGCAAAGCTTTCAATATAACTGAAAGGATGGTATTCGACCGTTTTATTAAGCTTGTTTAAAATGATAAGCGTATCCGGTGTTATAAGAATCCTGAACGCTTCAATACCTAAAAAAGTAGCGCTGATGGAAACCCATAAAACGCTATCTTTTTGCATACGGATAAACGCGTTAAAATCAGGCTGCTTCCCATTGTGATCTTCATACTGAATTCTTGCCTTTGAAGAAAAAGTTTTAAAAATTATTTTATTTTTATTCAGCGCGCTCAAAGCATCTTCAGCAGGAATTTTATTAAAAGAACTATCATTCGCTAAAATCTTTCTTATGACTATCGATGTATCCTTTTTATTGATCGCCGATTGCAGGCTTTTGGTAGAATGGCAACCCGCCGACACAAACGCTACAACAAATCCTAAAAAAATAATGCTACAGGTTTTCATTCAAAATATTTATAAAGTTTATACATTACCAGTATGACCGAAGCCACCATCGCCGCGAATAGTAGATTCTAATTTATCCGCGCTTGACAACAGAGCTTTCTCAACTTTTGCAACCACCATTTGCGCTATCCTGTCGCCATTCTCAATGGTGTGTTCTTCTGTTGATAAATTTATCAGGATGATTTTTATTTCGCCCCGATAATCACTATCTACAGTACCCGGGGAATTTAAACAAGTAATCCCGTACTTAATCGCCATACCGCTTCTTGGCCTTACCTGTACTTCGTACCCTTGTGGAATTTCAAGAAACAAACCTGTTGGAATCATCTTTCTTTCTAATGATTTTAAAACCACCGGACCGGACAAATTAGCTCTTAAATCAAGACCTGAAGATCCCGAAGTAGCGTACTCCGGAATTTGATGATTAGAAGTATTTACAATTTTAATTTCCACATCATGCATGGTTACAAAGATAAGTATGCAATACAGGAGAAGAAAAAATAAATGGTATTAAAATGTTTATTGTAAAGCCGTTAACAAAACACTGGCATACGCTGCGATTCCTTCTTCGCGGCCCACAAAACCCATCTTTTCTGAAGTAGTGGCTTTTATAGAAACCTGGTTCGTATTTAGATTAAGTATGTCTGCGATAATTTTTTGCATTGCCACTGAATGAGGTTTTATTTTTGGCAATTCCAGGGAAATGGTAGAATCAATGTTCCCGATTTGATAACCTGCTTTATTGATTAACCGGTTGCTTTCTTTTAATAAAATTTTACTATCGATATTTTTAAACTTTTCATCCGTATCCGGAAAATGTACACCAATATCCCCAAGGCAGGCTGCGCCCAGCATGGCATCACAAATTGCATGAAGCAAAACATCAGCATCGCTATGGCCAAGCGCCCCTTTGAAATGCTCTATTTTTATACCGCCTATCCAAAGTTCGCGGCCGATAACAAGCTGGTGAAAGTCAATACCAAAGCCAATCCTGAAAGGTGCAATGCCTGGTTGCATAATATAAAGTTTACGATGAAAGCAAAATAAAATTTCGTGTTATTTGTCGTTTTACTGTTATAACAAAAACGCCCCAAAAATAGGGGCGTAATATTATAATAAAATAAAAATATTGATTAATTACCTGTAACTGCCGGAGTTCCCAAATTAAAAAGAATGCTGAATCGCAACGTATTTGATAATGGGTTTCTGTTTACGCCTGTTCCGGAAGGAACTAAATAAGAAAAATTCAAACCAAAAACGCTATAGTTTAAACCGGCGCCAACGGTAAAATATTGCCTGTCACCTTTGGTGGGATTCTCATAAAAATATCCAAGCCTCAATGAAAACTGATCGTTATAAGTATATTCTGTTCCTACTGAAATTTGAAACTCTCTTAATTCTTCGCTAAAACCACCCGGTGCATCACCAAATGAACTAAACCAGCTTCCCACTACACCTTTATTATGATAGGCTATCAATCCTGCTTCGTCGCCGAGTGCGGGAGGAGTAGGAACCAATAATTTGTTTACATCTAAACCAAATGTTACTTTGTTGGTTTCATCAACGACATCGACGTAAGCAACGCCCAGTCCGAGGTTTGCCGGAATAAAATCTTTTTCTGAAGCATCGTTCGTATAGGAAATCCTTGAACCCAGGTTAGAAATAGCAACTCCCCAGTTCAACCCGGAAACAGTTCCACCTGCTGAGCCGTCATTAAATAAAGAGATATCACCGGCTACTGCAGTTCCGGTTTTATAAGTAGAACCGCTGGCAGACTGGCCACTTGCCAAATTAGAATTAATATACCTTAATGAAATACCCAGGCCTAATTTTTCAGAGAGCTTACGTGAATAACCTGCATCTACCGCAAATTCACGGGGCCGGTAAGTTTGTAAGTCGTTTCCTAAAGCATCAGTAAACTGTATATTTCCCAAACTAAAATAACGTAACGATGCTGAGATTGCCTGTTCATCATCCAACTGATGGTAGCCAGCGGCTGAAACAAGATATACATCATTAAGGTCAAGTCCCTTCAACCAGGGTGTATAAGTTAACGCTATTGCAGATTTCTGTTGGGCAAATGGTATTTTTGCAAGATTCCAAAAAATTGAATTGGCATCAGGAATAGTTGCAATTCCTACATCTCCCATGCCACCTGAACGCGCGTCGGGCGAAATACGCAAAAAAGGAACCGCAGTGGTCACTACGTTAATGGGGTTCGTGCTTTGGGCATTTACAAAAGTTGTCATTCCAATCAGCATTAGTATTGCCGTCGACGTTAAAAAGGCTCTTTTCATGTGAATTTTAATGTACTAGTTAGGTATAATTCTCTTATAAATGTCGGGGTTGAAGATTGTAAAAATAATTTTTTTTTCTAAACAATCAATTAATTTTTAGATACCAATTGGTTGTTAGTTTGTTTGTGGTTGAATAATGCTCAATAAACGTGAAACGATAAATTTTATTGCATTTCAGGCGCTTTATAAAAAAATTAAAGTCAATAATAAGTAATTAAGATTACCATAAAAAATAAATAATATAATAAGATTATTTGTGAATGCAATGCAAAATAATTTTCAAGCCTTTTTTTTAAGTTCATTGATAAATCAAAACCAAATAAAGTATCTATATTCGCATCAGAAAACTACTCTTTCACAATAAGGAAGAAAAACTTTCGTTATTTAACTTGCAAAACGAATGTACATGTTAAAATCATTAAAAGCCGATAAACTTACAATAATAGTATTGGCAGCCCTCATAGTGCTACCTTCCTGTAAAAACGGAGGAATCTTTGGTAAAAAGAAGCACGAGCAATCCGCCGTTACAGGATGGAATTATGACGACAAAAACTTCGGCAATTTCCATGTGCTAAAAGCCAATGAGCAAAGAACTGGACCTGGCCTTGTATTTATACAGGGAGGAACATTTGTGATGGGTGCCAAAGAAGAGGATGTTATGGGCGATTGGAATAATGTTCCCCGCCGCGTGAGTGTAAATTCATTCTACATTGATGAGACTGAGGTAGCCAACGTTCATTATCGTGAATATTTATATTGGCTTTCAAATACTTTCGATGGCGACACTACAATTATGAGAATGGCGCTTCCTGACACTTTAGTATGGAGAAGCGAACTGGCTTATAACGAGCCTTATGTAGAATATTATTTCCGCTATCCTGCTTATAATTATTATCCGGTTGTAGGAGTTACCTGGGAACAGGCTCATGATTTTTGCATCTGGAGAACAGACAGGGTAAATGAAAAAGCGTTGATTGACAAAGGTTATTTAAATAAAAGAGAACCTTTGGCTGCGATGAAAGGTGGCGAAGGCGATGCAACTTTTAACACTGACACCTATTTAATGAACCCTGAGCTTATTAATAATAAATCAGCTCCTAAAAAAGGCGCTTTAAAGGATGTAAGTGGAAGGCCAAGAAAAGTAGTTACACTTGAAGATGGCATTCTGTTACCAGGTTACCGCCTGCCAACCGAAGCGGAGTGGGAATATGCGGCTTATGGAATTATTGCTCAAAATCCAAAGCCCCGTACCAAAGAAAGAAATCGTGGGGAAGAAGTTCTTGCCAATCAACAGGTTTATTCATGGAGTAAAAATGTAAACGGTCTTCGTGACAACCGTCATGGTAGCTGGCAGGGAGAATTTTTAGCCAACTTTAAAAGAGGAAGTGGTGATTTAATGGGTGTTGCCGGTGGTTTAAATGACCGTGCTGCAATCCCTGGCCCTGTAACATCTTTCTATCCAAACGGATACGGATTGTATAATATGAGCGGAAATGTCAGCGAATGGGTCGCCGATGTTTATCGTCCCATGACTTCGGTTGATGAAGATGACTTTAACCCGTTCCGTGGTAATAAATTTACCAGGTTTTATAAAGATGCCAGCGGGGAATTCGTAAGAGATACGTTAGGCAGATTGAAAAGAGAAGTAGTTCCTGACTCTGTAGCAGATAAACGTCGCAATTATCAAAAAGGTGATGTTATCAACTACCTGGATGGTGATTCTATTTCAGATGTAACTTATGGATACGGAGTTACCACATTAATAAGTGATAAATCACGTGTTATAAAAGGTGGAAGCTGGGATGATATGCCATATTGGTTGTCTCCGGGAGCACGCCGTTACATGAACCAGGATGAATCAAGTAGCACTGTTGGTTTCCGTTGCGCAATGACAAGGCTTGGAAGCCCTGAAGGAAACGGATTTAAAGAAGGGAATATATTTGGAACACGGAAACAAAATAGTCGTAAAAAATAATAATATTTGTTGGTTTACTAACAAAAGCCTCTTATTGAAAAATAAGAGGTTTTTTATTTTCAGCGCTTACTTTCATCTTTTATAAATTTGCTTGATAAAAAAAAATCGGAAAATACATGTTTGAATTTCACGCCGATAGAAAAAGATATTTCGATATCCAACAATTAAATTCTCAGAAATACCTTATTCCTTTTATCCAATTAAATTTTACCATTAAGGCCGGAATGCGCATATTAGAAATCGGTTGCGGAGAAGGTGGCGTGTTAAAACCGTTTCTTGATAAAGGAGCAATATGTGTAGGCGTTGAATTTGATAAAACAAGAATTGAAAATGGAGAAAAATGGCTTTCGGAAGATATTGAAAAAGGAAAGCTGTCCTTTGTAATTAAGGATATTTATGATACAAGTATTGAAAGCCTTGGCGGCAAATTTGATATCATTATTCTGAAAGATGTTATTGAGCACATTCATGATCAGTCCAGGTTATTAGTGCGGTTAAAAGATTTTTTAAATAAAGATGGAATAATCTTTTTCGGATTTCCGCCGTGGCAAATGCCTTTTGGAGGCCATCAGCAACTGAGCCAAAGTTCACTATCCAAAATTCCCTATTTCCATTTATTTCCCCGTCCCGTTTATAAACGCATTTTAAAATTGTTCAAAGAAAAAGATCATGTTGTAAATGATTTACTGGAAATAAAAGACACAGGGATATCTATCGAACGATTTGAAAAAATCGTAAAAAAAACCAATTATAAAGTGGTTGATAAGATTCATTATCTCTTCAATCCTATTTATGAATATAAGTTCAATATCAAACCGAAAAAACAAAATAAATTAGTGAGTAAAATCCCTTACATACGAGATTATTTCACCACTTGTGTTTATTATATAATTAAATCAACAGAATAAATTTTATCCTGTTAGTTTGCGCATACATCTTAAAAACTCAAGACCTTTTCCAATAGTTTTGATTAAGCCATTTCATGAAAAAGTAAAAGATATTGATATGGAAATAGGCGGAGTGCATGGCTTGAATCAATCAATAGATTATGTTATTGGAATGAAATTTCCCAGGAGTATAATGGGCGCGCAAGGAAACGCATTAGTTAACAATCTCGCACAGCAGGCCGCATCTAAAAGAATTCCGATCAAGATGAGTGATTCAATTAATCTTAATGTAAAAATGGGAGCAACTATCACGAATCCAATTATCAAGACAGACCTTAAAGAATCTGCGGGAAGCGTTGCGGCCGAGATGAAACAACAGGCTACAGAATTTGCAAAAAGTCAAATCGATAGCACAAAAAATACGGTCCGGGATTCCGCAAACGCCATAAAAAACCAAGTAGTAAAAGATTTAAAAGAAGATATTACCAAACAATTGTTAGGTGGCAAAAAAGACAGTACGTCAGCATCGGAAAAGCCATTAGAGAATGCGAAGAAAAATGCAGAAAGCACAATAAAAAATACTTTTAATAATTTGCTTAAAAAGAAAGATAAATCCGAAAAAAAATAAGAGTATTTCTCAATACTTCTCATAAAAAAAGTCCTCCTTAATTTATAGAGAGGACTTTTAAAATATTGCAAAATTTATTCCAGATAAACTATTAAATTTCTGTGGCACCTTCAACCAGCACAGAAGCTTTATTATCTAAAACTTCTACAAAACCTCCCTGGATATTGTACTGAGAAGTAATGCTTTTATCTTTAAGAATTTTAAGCTTGCCTGCTTTTAA
>JBDTHD010000192.1:0-28171 GCA_039937075.1 Ginsengibacter sp.
TCTTCCGCTAAAATCAGGTCAACGGATTTTAAAACTTCTATTGCCCTGAAAGTAATATCAGCAAGGTTGCCTATGGGTGAAGGGACAATGTAGAGCATTCTAATTTGAAAATGTGAAAATTATAAAATGTAAAAATTAAGGTAATTAATTTGCAGCAGATCTTCACATTTGCTAATTTATTTTAGCTTATTGAAACACTAAAATCTTCCATCACAGGATTGGCTAATAATTTTTGAGCTGCTTCGCGTGCAACTGATTGTGCCTCTTCCCGGGATGCAGCCTCAATGCTAAGCTGGATATGTTTTCCGATTCTTACGTCATTGATATTTTTTATTCCGAGATTATCAAGGCCGCCCATCACGGCTTTCCCTTGCGGATCCAGCAATTCTTTCAAAGGCATTATTTTAATTTCTACAAAAAAATTCATTCTACTTTATTTTTGACCCGACAGCTTTCGGGCCGGTTAATGATAATAAAACATAAACAATAAATACCACAGGCACTGCAATCCATTGCAAAAATAACCCGGCAACAATTGCAATAACCAATAAAATAATTTTAGTTAAATTATTCTTCAAAGTAAAGTCCGAAAATTTTAAAGACATCATTCGATAATTGCTCACCATGAGGTAACTCAATATTATTATTGTCCCATACAAAAACCATTTATTAATAAGTAGCGCATTCAAGTTAGCCATAGTATTAAAATGCAAAATAAGCGGAAAAGATGCAATCAATAATCCAGCAGCAGGAACTGGTATGCCCTTAAAAGAAAATTGCTGATCGTTATCTAAATTAAATTTTGCAAGCCGGTAGGCCGCCGCGCAGGCAATAATAAATGCCGGCACAAGCCAGATGATGGAAATATACAAACCGTTTTCTTCGCGTGCGAAACTAAACCGCAACAATTGGTAAAGAATTACAGAAGGCGCCACGCCAAAACTTACTACATCGCTCAGAGAATCCAATTGCTTTCCCATATCGCTGGTGGCTTTTAAAAGACGCGCCACAAATCCATCCAGGAAATCAATTACAGCAGCAATGATAATGCAAACAGCTGCCCAACTTATCTTTTCAGGAATATTGAAGCTGGTGCTGTATTGCTCATTCATATAGAAAATGACCGTGTTGGTTTGCAAAGCAAATACAATTGCCATGCAACCAAAAAATAGGTTAAGCAGCGTAAAAAGGTTGGGGATTTGTTTCATGATTTGTGAAAGCCGAATTTATATTTTTCAATTTTTGATTTGCCGGTCGCTATTGTTCTGTTTTTCACTTCATCAACTTTTCAATTTCTTCTACTGTTTTTGGTATATTTTTCATCAAATCCGTATTGCCATTTTTAGTTATCCAATAATTATCTTCTATTCTTATTCCCATTTTTTCTTCTTCAATATAAATGCCCGGCTCGATGGTAAAAACCATTCCTGCTTTTATCGGGTCTGTTTTTGTCCCTAAATCGTGAACGTCAATTCCCAAATGATGCGAAATTCCATGATATAAATACTTTCTGTAAGCACGATTTTCAGGGTCTTCATTTTTGACATCTTCTTTTTTTAACAGGCCTATTTTCTGAAACAGTTCTGTAGCCTTATCTCCTACTTTGTTTGTATAATCGTTAATTGTTACTCCCGGTTTTAGAATCGATGCGCAATAATAATGTAAATCCAAACAGGCATTATAAACGGTTTTCTGTCTTTTTGAAAATTTTCCATTAACAGGAATTGTCCTCGTCAGATCAGCAGAATAATTTCCATATCGCGCCCCAAAATCCATCAATATTAATTCACCATCCTTGCATTCTTCGTTGTTACTCACATAATGCAATGTCCTCGCCCTATCGCCACTTGCGAGAATACTTCCATAAGCAGTACCAGAAGCCCGTTGAGAAAGAAATGAATGCCAGATTTCTGCATCAATTTCATACTCCATTACGCCAGGTTTGATAAATTTTAGTAAACGCCTGAAGGTGATATCGGTAATATCAATTGCTTTTTGCATCACTTCAATTTCCAAAGGCGTTTTTATTGCGCGCAATTCTTTTAAAACTTTTGCGCTTCTTTTATAACTATGCAAAGGATAACGCTCATGCATATACGCAGCGTAACGATAATCTCGAACGGGAATTTCATTCGCTTTGCGGTCATTTTCATTCGTATTCAGGTAAATGGTGTCGGCCAGGTGGATCCATTGCTGCATCAAGCCTTCCAAATCATCCAGCCAAACGATTCGTTTCATTCCTGAAATGGCTTCCGCTTCATTTTTTCTCAATTGATGTCCATTCCATTTTTCTTTTAATTCATTCGGCCGAAGCAAAACCAACACTTCGCGGTATTGTTGATCAGGATTATCCGGAAACAAAACTACCATTGTATCTTCCTGTTCTACGCCCGAAAGCCAAAACAGGTCTGAATTTTGGACAAATGGCAGCAACGCGTCGCCATTCATAGGTAACTCATCATTACTATTAAAAATGGCAATGGAATTCTTCTCCATTTTGTCTATGAAACGCTTTCTGTTATCAATAAATATCTGAGGATTTAACGGTAAATATTTCATAATATATTTTTGTCCTTTAGTAATATCATCAAAATTCAAATAAACACCTGCAATATACAAGAATAAAATATTGTATTTTTTTTGAAAAATGAAAAATGCAATTTGCTGATTAAAGAATGGCAAAGTAATGAATGATTAACTTTACTGTCCAAACAAAATAAATTAGATGTCTGTACCACCGCAATTTAAAATTCCAAAAAATATTTTCTTTTCCATTGGTCTGCCCGGCGCTGAAAATACTTTCTATCAACTTCCGGAAAAGGAATTGATAAAACAAACTGACCTTTCTCCCAAGGACGAAAAAGAAGTTGAAAAAAATCAGCCAGCTAATTTTATGGTGAAAGATGATATCACTGCAAATGCTTTTGATTTATCAGAAAAAAATCAGTTCATCGAAGAGAAATATTTTGATATTCTTTTTCAAAAAATGATCGCTCATTTTGAAAGCAAACCAATATGGATAAGAGATACTTTTTTAATCGTTGGCGAAAACGATAAATTAAAAACAAGACATATTAGTGAAGATCCAAAAGATGATTTATTTGTTTTGAAAGCTTTTTTGAAACCCACAAAAGAAGAGTTAGAAAATTTTAATCCGAACTGGTATTTTATTAACGCGCCCCATTTTTTTGCTACTCCAAATGATGGAATAAGGGATAAAAATTTTACTATAGTCAATTTTACAAAAAAAGTAGTTTTGATTAGCGGTGTAAATTATACAGAGAAATCAATTGAAAGAATTTTATCTGATTTGAATTCTGTCTTGTCCTTTGATAAAAAGTAAATTTCTGCTAATTATTTAAGATTAATTTGTTGCTGGAAATAAAAAATTTTATTGCAAAAGTAAAATAAGAAATCAGGATATTTGTTGGTTTACTAAGAAGTAAAATACTTTAAAACAATCCGTATAATTGCGCGTCAATCTGGTTGATTATAAGACCCAAATCTTCCTCATTTTCTGCAAATTTATTTTTGTCAGCATCAACAATTAGCAAAGGGCCTTCTTTATAATCGGTAGCGAATTTATTATAATAATCATTTAATTTTTTCAAATAATCGAGTCGGATATTTTCTTCGTATTCGCGGCCACGTTTTTGAATTTGCGCCACCAGGGTTGGAACAGACGCATTTAAATAGATCAAAAGGTCTGGCGGTTTTACCATTGACTTTAAGGTTTCAAAAAAAGAATAATAATTGGTGAAATCACGTTTAGACATCAGGCCCATATCATGAAGATTTGGCGCAAAAATATTTGCATCTTCATAAATAGTTCTGTCCTGGATAACGGTTTCAGAACCGCGTTCAATTTCCAACAACTGATTCAGCCTGCTGTTCAAAAAATATATCTGCAAATTAAAGCTCCAACGCGGCATGTCTTCATAAAAATCGTTGAGGTAAGGATTGTGATCAACATCTTCAAATTGTGGAATCCATTTAAAATGTTTACTCAATAATTCAGTCAGTGTTGTTTTCCCTGCTCCTATATTTCCGGCAACTGCTATGTGTTTGGGCTTCTTTAATTTTGCCATTCCTTTTATGCTGTTTTAATTTTCAATATTTATTTTCGGCCTTCCGGCTGGCAGGCACTTAAAATTAAATATAAAATTCATAGCATGAAATTTTATATTTAATTTTTAAATCGTAAGATTTTAAAATTTATTCTCTCAGAAATAATTTAGTCCAATCGCATCTCTTACTTCTTGCATCGTTTTTTCAGCACTGGCAATCGCTTTTGCGGCACCTTGTTTCATCACGTTTTGTAAATAATTTTCGTTGCTCAAAATCTCATTTACTTTTTGGCGGATGGGCGAAATAAATTGGATCATATCTTCCGCTAATTGTTTTTTCATATCGCCATATCGGACAGTACAATTATTGAATTTTTCTTCAAAATACTGAAAGGTTTCTTTGCTACTCACCAAATTCATCAGCAAAAAAAGATTCTCAATATAATCGGGCTTGATAGAATTATTTTCTGCAGGACCGCTGTCCGTTTTAGCTTTCATTACTTTTTTTCTAATCGCATCGTCTTCATCAGCTAAAAATAAAGTGGCCATTTGGTTTTCGCTTTTGCTCATCTTTCCGTTTCCGTCCAGCGAAGGAACTTTTACCAGTTTATTATTAAAATTAAAAGCGACAGGTTCGGGAAAAACTTCGTCATAGCGGTGATTAAAACGGTTTACATAATTTCTAGCAATCTCCAGGTGTTGCTCCTGGTCTTTTCCTACAGGCACGTATTTCGCCCGATGAATTAAAATATCGGCAGCCATCAAAACGGGATAAGTTAATAAACCGGCATTAATATTATCAGGATGTTGCCGCACTTTATCTTTAAAAGTCGGTGTCTTTTCAAGCTCGCCTTTATAAGCCAGCATATTTAAATAAAGATATAATTCAGAGGTCTGGTACAAATGACTCTGGCAATATAACGCCACCTTTTCCGGATCTAACCCACACGCTATGTTTTCAGCCAAAACCCTGTGAACATTGGATTTGAGCCCTTTTGTATCCGGATGAGTAGTTAAAGAATGCAAATCAGCGACCATAAAATAGCATTCATAATCTTCCTGCATTCTTACATAATTACGAATCGCACCAAAATAATTTCCCAGGTGTAAAAATCCCGTTGGCCTGATTCCACTCATTACTACCTGCCTGCCGGCAGGCATGGTTTCTTTCTCCTTTTCCATAAGTTGGCGAAGATAAATAGATTTTAGATTTGGGGTTGCCACGGATTACACCGATTTTCACGGATTATTTTATTCAGGGTTTGTTATCACAAAATGGTAACAGAATTCTATAAACTAAAACAGTAAACCGACAAATAATAAAGATTCTTATTATTGTTGATCCGGAATTATACTCTCATCGCTTTGCTGGTTTGCCTGTTGGCTTGTATTTTGTTTACGATGAAAAAGCTGAAAGTTTTCTTTGCCAAAATTCCAGAGGAAATTGACTCTTAAAAAACGCGATGCTCTCTTTTCTATGCTGTTTTGCGTGAACACATTCGGTATTGAATATTCCATTTCCCTTTCCCGTGTATTAAAAATATCTGAAAGGCCCAGAGTAACCGAAGCATTTTTCTTTTTAAGAAAATCTTTTTTCAAACCTAAATCAACATACCCAAATTGTTTCATAATTCCCTGCGGAGTGGCAACAGGAGAATTGTAATTGCCATTAAGCTGAATACTATAGTGAGATGGCAACTTAAATTCGGAATTGATTTTGCCGAACCAACTCAATTTACTATTCGAAAATGAAGTAGATTTTATATTGGCAGAAATATCCGTTTGAAACAAATTCAGGTTGGCCGTAACATTCCACCAACTGGTAATAGGTGAATACAGCGTAAATTCTGCGCCATAAGAGTTGCTTGTATTTGCATTAATGGAATAACTGATAAGCGTATCTTTTGAATTATTAAAAGGTTCTGTATAAGATGTGATCTCATCAACAGTATTCCTGAAATAAATAGTAGTCATAAAATTACTACCAGCCCCGAAAAGTTTGTTATACGACAGTTCAAATGAATTGGTATATTGGGGTTTCAAATCAGGATTTCCTTCGGTTAAATTTTGAGGATCAGAAAAATTTATATAAGGAATTCGTTGCCAGAAACTGGGCCGGTCAACCCTTCTGCTGTAGTTAACCTGCACCTGATTTTTATCGTTAAATTTGTAGGTAAGGAATGCGCTGGGATACAGTCCTGGCTTGTCTGACACCGGTTTAAATGAAAGTGATTTGCTCGGAATAGTACCGTCATAAACATATTGTTCGCCGCGCAGGCCTAACTGGTAACTGAACCTGTCCCATTGGCTTGAAAACTGCACGTAGGCAGCATAAACATTTTCATTAAAAGTGTAATCACTTGAAAGATAATTATTAAATACAGTGCCCGTCGAATCAATATCAAAAACATCATAAGTGCTGTTGTAATCACGGATAGAGGTTTTTAAACCCGCTTCCAATTTAGACACGTCCGAAAGGGGATTTTCATAATCTACCTGCCCTGTAAAATAGCTGCTTTTTCCATTTGAATTATTGATTTGAGCAGATGCCCCCGTCATTTGATTACCATTTTTATCATGGAAATTAGTATTAAAATTACCATTTCCACCATTGGTGAATGTTTGCAAATTAAAATCGGCTGTTAAAAGATGCCCTGTTTTCTTGAAAGTATGTTTATACCCCAAATCGCCGGAATAAAATAGAAAATGATTCTTATTGTAAGTTAGGTGTGTGCTGCTGGAGTCTAAATTGAGGGCGTTGTCGATAAAATTGCTGTTGAGCGTTTCATTGGTTATAAAATTTCCTCCGCCAACTCCTCCTTCAAATGATATTGTATTTCGATTGTTCAAAAAATAATCAAGGCCCACCCGCCCCATCTGGAACGTTCCGTTTTTTTTGCCATCCTTGTTTTGATCCAGAAAATTATTTCCCGAAATATTATGCCTGGTTGTCGTTTGTGAATAAGGTTGATCGCGGTGGTGCATAAAATAACTAATAGTAAAATTGAAAGGGTTCTTATAGATGCTTAAATTAGCTCCTGCATTTCCGCCTCCCCGGCTGTCTGCTCCGGCCCGTACTGTACCGTTAATGCCGGGTTTACGATTTTTCTTTAAGATAATATTAATGATTCCTGACATTCCCTCGGCGTCGTATTTTGCAGAAGGATTCGTAATAATTTCTACTTTATCTATACTTTCCGCAGGAATTTCATCAAGAGTTAATGTCGTTTGTTTACCATCAACATAAATCTTTGGAGCACCATTTCTGAGGGTTACATTTCCGTCGATGTCCACATTTACTGAAGGTATTTGTTTTAACACATCAGTAGCGTCGCCGCCAACGCTGGTAAGGCTTTTGGAAGCGTCAAACACTTTTTTATCTAATTGCATCGAATAGGCCGGAGTGCTTGCAGTTATGTTTATCCCTTTTAAAGTAACCGCATTTGAAATAAGTTTAAAATTACCCAGGTCCTTACTATTATCCCCTCGCGTGAGTGAAAAGGCTTGATAGATAGGTTTGACGTTAACATAATTAATTTCCAAAATGAAATTGCCGAAAGGAAGTTGTGGAATAGTAAAGTCGCCATTATCCTGGGACAAGACACCTGTTACTGAGGCGGAATCATTGGCCCGCAACACTTCAATACTAGCCGACCCAATACCTTTTTTAGAATTACCGTCTATTACTTTTCCAAAGACCTGTCCAATCTGAGCTGAATTTCCCCTGGATGCATTATTTGCACTTTTGGGAGTTTGTTGTGCCATAATCATTGCAGGCAAAAAAAATAAGAACGGTAATAGTGCGGCTAACTTTTTCATTATAATTTATGTTTTTTTAAATCGACACAAAATTTTTGCCAGTGAAGTCCGGTGCAGCGTTAAATAGGATAAAAGGAAATTTCTGAGAACTCGTTTAAATAATTTGCGTTGGCAGGACAGAGATTTAAGATTAAAAAAATGATAAATGGAAAAAACTAGATGCCCAATGATAAAAATAAAAAAAACAAACCTGCTATATTTGCCAAATGGTTGTAAATAATGCATTAATTGAAAAGCTCGCGAATCTTTCAAGGCTCGAATTTGCAGAAGACGAGAAAGAAGAAATAAAAAACGACTTGCAGAAAATGATTGGCTTTATTGATAAATTAAATGAATTGGATACAACCGGTGTTGAGCCTTTGCTTCACATGAGCGGCAATGTAAATGTTTTCAGAAAAGATATAGTAAACGGAGAAATAAGCAGGAAAGATGTTTTCAAAAATTCACCAGTTCAGGATGATGAATTTTTTAAAGTGCCGAAAGTAATTAAAAAATAATTTGAAATGTGCCCAAAAGTTGTAATGGCTTTTATCAATAATTAATAATTTAATAATCAGTAATGTCTTCAATAATCGAATTAGAAAATATCCAAAAAAGTTATTACCTCGGCAAGCAGGAACTAAAAGTGCTTAAAGGCATTTCCCTGGAAATTTTTAAAAATGAATATGTTGCTTTGATGGGGCCCAGCGGAAGTGGAAAATCAACTTTGATGAATATTCTTGGTTGCCTTGACTCTCCCACGGCCGGCCGATATACTCTGAACGGAGCAGACGTGAGTAAAATGCAGGATGACGACCTGGCGGATGTTCGTAACAAAGAAATCGGATTTGTATTTCAACAGTTTAATTTATTGCCGCGTTTAACTGCTGCTGAAAATGTGGCGTTACCTTTAATATATAACGGCACACCAAAAAAAATCAGAACAGAACTTTCGCTGGCGATGCTGGAAAGAGTAGGTCTTGCAGACAGAAGCCATCATAAACCCAATGAACTTTCCGGTGGACAAAACCAACGTGTAGCTATTGCACGGGCGCTTGTAAATAATCCTTCCATTATTCTTGCCGATGAACCTACCGGAAATTTAGATTCAAAAACTTCGGTGGAAATCATGCATATATTTGATAAGATACAACTGGAGGGAAATACGGTTATCCTGGTAACCCACGAAGAAGATATTGCAGAATTTGCGCACCGCATTATAAGGTTAAAAGACGGTGTTGTTGAAAGTGATCGTAAAAACGAAAGAAAAATGGAAAATGCGTTTTAGACATACATTTCTCAAAATAGTTGGAAACTATTAATTGAAAAGTCGCTGCATTTTAAAGTTTTCATTTTTGAAATACGCCTGGAATTTACCAACCTATATTTTATCGAGGTTATTCTACAAAATTTCGACAGCCGAGTTTCAATGACGTCAGCATTCTTTAAAAAAAATCAATACTTAATAAAATAGAGATTTCAGGCCCTTTCTTCTTTTGCATTTTACTTTTATGGTTGCAAAATCAATTTTTTTTAAATAAAATACTTCTACAAAAATGTCAATGAAAATATACACTAAAACGGGAGACGCGGGAAAAACGAGCCTTATTGGCGGAACAAAAGTGCTTAAAAATAATCCACGAATTGACACTTATGGAACCGTGGATGAATTGAATTCTTACATCGGACTTGTCGCAGATTTTTCGAATGATGAACACGTAAAAAATATCTTAAAAGAGATACAGGATCGCTTATTTACGATCGGCTCTGAACTTGCCTGTGATCCCGAAAAACAAACAAAAATTTCTATTCCGGATCTTTACGAAACTGATGTGGAATTATTAGAAAAAGAGATAGACAGGATGCACGAAGAATTACCAGTAATGAAAAATTTTATTCTTCCCGGCGGACTTCCAGCCGTTTCTTTTACTCACGTTACCCGATGTGTTTGCAGGCGCGCGGAAAGATATTGCGTTAATTTAAAAGAGAATGGAGGAAAAGTGAATGATTTAATTATTAAATATCTCAACAGGCTTAGCGATTATTTATTTACACTGGCAAGATATATCGGCATGAAAAATAACGCGCCAGAAATAGTGTGGAAAGCAAGAATATAAATTTGGTCTATTTGTTTGTTTACTGATTGACCATACTTTAATATTTTCCGAGATTAAAATAACATTTCATGACAAGGATCATGTAAAATTCAAGAAAATCGCTTCTCATTTTTCACTAAATTTGCACTTCCAAATTACACTTAGATGAAAACTTCAAGTATCATTATATTGGTAGCAATTGCGGCGGCTATAGGCGGCCTGTTAATGTATTCTGTAAATTTTTCAACTTACGATACCGTCAGCTCTGCCAAACAAAAGCAAGGACAATATGTTCATTTGATTGCTCGGCTTGACAAATCGAAACCTATACAATACGATGCATTAAAAGATCCTAACTATCTTTCTTTTTACGCCATTGACAGCCTTGGAAACACTACCCAGGTAGTTTATCACAATCCAAAGCCACCAGAGCTTGAACAAAGCGACCGCGTGGTTTTAAAAGGAAAAATGGAAGGAAATGTTTTTGAGTGTAATGATATTTTACTTAAATGCCCTTCAAAATACAAAGACAACAAACAAGAATTAGAAAAATCGGTTTCGCAATATTAAGACTGCAACATGACTTTTGAGAATGAACATTTGTTACCCGGTCAGGTTGGCCAATTTTTTATAGTACTTGCGTTTATAGCTTCTATCGTTTCAGCAATTTCCTATTTTACCGCTTCCAAAATTCAACTTGAAGACGAAAAACAAAAATGGATTCGCTTTGCACGTGGAGCTTTTTTTATAGAAGCCTTTTCACTACTGGCTGTTTTTGCTGGTATCTTTTATATCTGCTCCAATCATTATTTTGAATATTTATATGCTTATAAGCATGCCTCAAAAGAATTAGAGCCAAAGTACCTGCTGGCTTGTATCTGGGAAGGGCAGGAAGGAAGTTTTCTCTTGTGGTCTTTATGGCATTGCGTCCTGGGGACCATTCTCGTTTTCAACGCAAAAAAAAGAGAAGCGCCGGTAATGACTATTGTCAATATTGCACAGATTTTTTTAGTGCTGATGATTTTGGGCATCTACGTTTTCGGTACAAGAATAGGAAGCAGCCCTTTTGTACTTACCAGGAATGAATTAGTCGGCCCTATTTTTTCCCAGGCAGATTATCTTACTTATTTAAAAGATGGTATCGGACTAAATCCTTTATTGAGAAATTATTGGATGGTGATTCATCCACCGATTTTATTTTTAGGTTTTGCCAGCACTATCGTTCCTATTTCATTCGCTTATTCTTCTCTATTTTCAAAGGAATGGGGCGGTTGGGTAAAAGCCGCACTGCCATGGACTTTGTTCAGCGCTTGTGTTTTGGGCACCGGTATTATGATGGGTGGCAAATGGGCTTATGAATCATTGTCCTTCGGAGGTTATTGGGCATGGGATCCTGTTGAAAACGCTGCGCTGGTTCCATGGTTAATTCTCGTTGCCGGACTGCATTGCATGGCCATATTTAATTCTACCAAAAATGCATTGCGAGCATCTTATTTTTTTATAATTCTTGCTTATTTATTTGTTCTCTATTCCACGTTTTTAACACGTACCGGCATTTTAGGAGATACCTCCGTTCATGCTTTTACCGAGGCCGGAACGGCGATGAATGTGTTGATTGGCATTTTTGTAATTGCTATTCCTATACCGGTATTATTTATGTATTTTAAAAATTACAAAAGCATTCCTACGCTTCAAAAAGAAGAAGACGTTTCCTCCCGGGAATTCTGGATGTTTATTGGCGCTTTGATACTTTTTCTTTCCGCTTTATTTATTATTTCTATTACTTCACTGCCAGTTTATAATAAAATATTTGGAAGCAATATCGCAGAACCTGCGGACAGGGAATTTGCTTACAATAAGGTGCTGGTGCTTGTCGCGGTAATTGTTGGCTTGCTTACCGGCGCTTCTCAGTTTCTAAAATACAGGAATACAGGCACGAGATATTTGATAAAAAAACTTTCCTGGCCTTTTTTAATTGCGTTGGCGTCCACCATACTGCTTGCTATTTTTTATCCGTCAGAATATACCAAAAAAGGTCCTGGTTTTTTGATTGCTATTTATTTGGCTTTGTTCGCCTCGATTTTTTCGCTAATCGCGAATGCCTTTTATCTTAAAACGGTTTTACAGTGGAATTTAAAAGCCGGCGGTGCAGCGATTTCACATTTGGGTTTTGCTCTTTTACTAGGGGGAATGTTGATTTCTTCCGGCAACCGAAAAGTAATAAGTGATAACAGCAAAACGGGATTATTTATCCCTTTTGCCAAAGACCCTACAGGCCGCGGCACAGAAGACCCTATGGAGAACCTTACACTTTTGAAAGGCGTGCCTACACAAATGGGGAAATATATGGTTACTTATGTAAATGATTCTGCTTCTAACGAAAAAGACAGAACTTTTTATAATCTCCATTTTGAAAAGAAAGATAGTGCCACAGGAAAGATCGATGAAGAATTTACGCTCACTCCAGACGCGTATAGGATGAAAGATAATAATCTTACTTCCAATCCCGGCACAAAGCACTATTTAACTCACGATATTTTTACTTATATCTCAACTATTTCTGTTGCCAATTCTAAAAATGATACCACCACTTTCAGGCCGCATGATATGGCCATTGGCGATTCAGTCTTTTATTCTAAGGGGTATTATGTTTTAAATAAGATTGAAAAAAATCCTAAAAACGAACGATTCAATTTTTCTCCTGAAGATACAGCTCTTGTAGCGGATATTACCGTTTATGGAAATGATGGGACAAGTCATAAGGCTTACCCTGCTCTTTCCATAAGAAATCAGCAATTGAATTTTATAAATGACACCGTTATTTCACAAAATCTTTATTTGAATTTTTCAGGAATTACCGGAAATAATAAATTTAAAATTAATTCAAAAGAAACCGATAGGCTTACTGATTTTATTACGTTAAAAGCTTACTATTTCCCTTATATCAATTTAGTGTGGCTGGGACTTGTGATTATGTCTTGCGGATTTGTAATTTCTTTGGTTAACCGCGTAAATGCTGCAAGGCTTTACGCATATCTTGCAGTTGGGCTGGTTTTAATTTTTCTTTTTTACATGTTCCTCCTCGCTAATAATTAATTTTCAAATTATTCTTTAATTTTTTTCTTAAACTCCTTTTTTAAAATATTGATATAAAGTTTACACTGTAGTCTTTGTTTTTGCGTATATAAATTCTAAATTTACAGTAGTAATGAAAATTAAAGAGATTATATCAAAAGTTACATTAGGTTTAATGTTTTTATTGATCTCTTTTATATCAAAATCTCAATCCGCTTCGCCATCTCAGAACAACAATTTACCCATCTTTGCACAAACAGGTCCCAACGATTCCATTATTTGTTCCGCAGTTGTCTATGAAGGTGACACGATTGAAGCAAAAATCCTGGCTGGCGTGTATGTTTGGGGGAAACGCAGTGCCGCAGCTCGCGAGCAATGGACAAGATTGAGAAACGCAGTCTACGTTACCTATCCTTACGCAAGGCGAGCCGGGCTTGTTTTCATTGATATAGAAAAGCATATTGCTAACAATCCCAATGAAGCCGAAGTTTCCAGGTATATCAATAGCCGTGAAAAAGAATTAAAGAAGGAATTTACAGATCCGCTCAAGAATTTATCTGTTTACCAGGGCAAAGTTTTAATGAAACTAATAAATCGTCAGACCGGTGGCACCAACTGTTATGATATTTTAAAACAATTAAAAGGTGGGTTTACTGCACGTTTCTGGCAAACTGTAGCTTTTGTATTTGGCAGCGATTTAAGACAGCCTTACGATGCAAACGGCCAGGATGCAGAAATGGAATCAATTGTAAAGGAAGTGCAGAGAATGTATGGATATTCCGGATAGGATAATAAATGCATTTATAACTCTCTCAACTATTTCTAATTGTTTTCAATTATTCGACTGTTTAAAATCACAAAGTTTTAAAAACATCCTCCAATTATCTTAACTTTGCGACATTATTTTTGTAAAATTTATCTTGCAGAATTTATAGAATACAATGAAGTTAGATCTTTTAGCGTTTGGTGTTCATCCCGATGATATTGAATTAAGTTGTGCAGGCGCGCTGCTTGTTGAAAAAATGAAAGGGAAGAAAGTCGGTATCGTTGATCTGACCAAAGGTGAATTGGGCACGAGAGGAACTGCAGAAACAAGAGCAAACGAAGCAGCCGATTCCGCCAGGATTTTAAATGTAGATACACGGGTAAACCTTGAAATGCAAGATGCTTTTTTTAAAAATGACGAAGAGAATCAAAGGAAAATAATAACCGTTTTAAGAAAGTACCAACCGGAAATCATTTTGTGTAATGCCACTGAAGACAGGCATCCTGATCACGGGCGTTCTGCAGAATTAGTTTCGGATTCATGCTTTTTATCAGGGTTAAGAAAGGTAGAAACATTTGATGGAGGTGTAAAACAGGAAATTTGGAAACCAAAATATGTTTTCAATTATATTCAGGACACTTATATTACGCCATCTTTTGTTATCGACATTTCGGAAGTAATAGAAAAAAAACTGGAAGCAATAAGGGCGTTCAAAACTCAATTTTTTACCGGCTCAGGAAATGATGATGAACCACAAACTTACATTTCAACTCCTGAATTTTTAGAAAGCGTTATTAATCGCGCAAAAATGTTTGGTAAAATGATTGGTGTAAAATACGCTGAAGGTTTTGTTTCCAAAAAAATACCTGGAATAAGTTCTTTTGATGCTTTTATTCACGGGCAAACTTAAAAAATTAAAGTAGTTAAATTAAATTATTAAAATGGCAACTCCAAAATTCATGCAGGGCAAAGGCGATTTTCATACGGTTTTAAAAAACCGGGTTAATCAATATTTTGCTGATCAAAAACGTCCAATAACGGGTAATTTTTCTCTTCTTTTCAAAGCGATTCTTTTTACAGTGCTTTACCTGGCGATCTACGTGCATCTTGTGTTCTTTACTCCCGGAGTTTGGATAGCTATTCCTGAGTGTGTCTTTTTTGGTTTACTGACAGCAGCAATCGGGTTTAATATTATGCATGATGGAGCTCATGGCAGTTTTAGTAAATACAAAATAATTAATAAAGCCGCGGGATCTTCGTTAAATTTTTTGGGTGGCAGCGCCATCATGTGGAATATGAAACACAATATTATTCATCATACCTACACTAATATTGACGGTGTTGATGATGACATTGAAGCGCTTCCATGGCTAAGATTTGCTTCTACACAAAAGAAAATGAAGTTTCATAAGTTCCAACAATATTATTTCTGGTTCCTTTATGCATTATTACATCTTGTTTGGATTTTCATGACAGATTACAAAAAATATTTTCTGCGCAGGATTGGACCGGTTCAGCTTCGTAAAATGACACCGTACGAGCATTTTTCATTTTGGGCAGCAAAAATTATTTATGCTTTTATGTTTGTTGCGCTGCCAATTATGCTATTGGGCTTCGTTCAATGGATCGTTGGATTTCTAATTATTACTATGGTTACGGGCTTTGCAACAAGCATTGTATTTCAATTGGCTCACACAGTTGAGCAAACTGAATTTCCTATGCCAAATGCAGCTACAGGCAAAATCGAAAGTGAGTGGGCAGTGCATCAAATTAACACAACTGCAAATTTTGCGACAAAAAACAAAACAATTTCCTGGTTGTTGGGCGGTTTGAACTTTCAAATTGAACATCATTTATTTCCCAGGATTTCACATGTTCATTATCCTGCAATAAGTAAAATAATTAAAAAAACCTGTGGAGAATATGGTATAAATTATATCGAATTTCCAAAAATGAGGAACGCAATTGTGTCACATATTCATTATTTGAAAAGATTAGGTCAAATTGCATAACTTATTATCCTGCTAAAACCGCCAATTTTAGTTTTTGAGAACATACCCTATGTAAAAATAAATGGCAAGGAAGTTGAGACACATAAGAAATAAATTTTTAATATCTTTCAAGATACAACCAATTAAATTTTATACTTATTTTATTTCTCTTAAAAATCCTTTATAACTTTGTTTTTATGAATATTAATTTTCAAGAATCTATTCCTGAGCATTTTGATAACAATTCAAGAGTTTGGATTTACCAATCTAATCGAAATTTTACAGTTAAAGAGACTTCGCAGTTAGTCAAGAAACTGGAAGCATTCGCTAAAAGATGGAGTAGCCATGGAAGCGCAGTGAATTCTTATGCCAATTTGTTCTTTGGCCACTTCATTATTATGATGGCTGACGAAACAGATATAAAAGTGGGAGGATGCAGTACAGACAGCGCTTTCAGGTTTATTAAGAGTGTTGAAAAAGAATACCGTGTATCACTTCTGGACCGCCAGACTTTGGCATTTATTATAAATGAAAAAATTCATTTAATAGCACTATCCCAGATCAACAATTCAATCGAACAAGATCTAGTAATCCCTGATACTCTTTATTTTAATAATACAATTCTTACAAAAAAAGAATTATCAAGTAACTGGATTATTCCGGTAAAAGATAGTTGGCTTGCCCAACGATTTCCAAGTAGTCATCTCGACAACAACGATTAGAAATAATTTGCGAATTTAAATTTTCCCTAATTATTTCTTCAACGCTTCTTTAAAATCTGCCCACCCCCATTTATTTTCTATTACCGGACCTTTCATAAGGTATAATTCAGGATTGGTTCGTGCTGCCGTTTTAAAAGCAGTAGCGTCAAGGCTAAAAACAGGAAGATTAAATTTATTTCGAAGATTAAAAAAATCATTCGCCTCTGCCGTTTCAGGGGTAACGATATAGATGAGCCGATTGGATTGCTTTGCCTGTTGATAGAGCCGCGTAAAATTATCAAACCAAAAATCAGTTGTTTCAAAACCTTTTACGAAAAATAAATAGTAAGAAGCATCCAGGCTTAAGACCGCATTAGTAGTATCATTACCAGAAAGAGTCATAAAATCAAAATCTTTTATAGGCGGCTCATCATTTTTCCCCGGAGTTATAATAATATCCTGACGGCTTACAAAATGCCAACTGGAATCAGGAAGGTCTTTAATGGTAAAATCTTGTGTTTTTCCGCTTTTTTCGTAAACAAACTTATAGTCTTTTTTAGCAGGAATAGCATCTGCAGGCATTTTGCGCAATTCCAGGATATTTCCTCCTTTTTGGAAAGGCAAACAATCTACTGTGGGCAAATGCCTCATAACATACCATTGATAAAATAAAACTAAAAAAGTGGAAATCGCTAATAGTAAAATACCTAAAGCAGGATTAAATAGGGGAACAATATATTTTCTGCCGAAAAAAAGAATAAGAACGAGAACTAATAAAACCAGGTCTTTAATAAATGATTCCATCGAGGTTAAAGGAAGGCAATCGCCAAAACAACCACAGGTAGAAATTTTACCCGACAGAGCTGCGTAGCCTGTAAGAAACGCAAAGAAAATAATAAGTAACAAAATGAGCCAGGTAAAAAAATTTCTCCAAACACCCAGCAAGATTCCCACGCCAACTATTATTTCGAGTGTAATCATGATTATCGCAAAAGGAAGCGCAAAAGAACTTAACCAAAACATGAATGAAGAAAGCGAATGATTGATAGCCCAGACATCGAAAAATTCCTGCATCTTATAAGCAAGTCCATGCGGATCCATAGCTTTAACCAACCCCGAAAAAATAAAAAGAATTCCTACAATTACCCGAGATATGTTTACTAAAATTTTCATACATAAATATTTAGAAAATGGAACTATTGCTGATTCGATATTATTAATGCAAAAACAGCGTAATTTAAAATATCATAAAAATTGGCGTCGATTCCCTCACTCATGAGTGTTTTCCCGTCATTTTGGATAATTTGTTTTATTCTCAGAATCTTTGCAAGAATTAGATCAACGAAGCTTTCATTGCTCATTTCGCGCCACGCTTCCCCATAATCATGATTTTTGTTTTGCATCAGTTTTTTAGCAGAGCAAATCTTTTCATCATAAAAATCAAGCGTTTCATCGAGTGGTAACTCCTCCATTTCATCGTCGTGGATTTCTAATTGAATTAATCCGATAACGGCATAATTAATAATTCCCATGAACTCATCGGCCATGTTATCTTCAATTTTCTGATTTCCTTTTTCCTGTACATTCCTGATTCGTTTTGCTTTGATATAAATCTGGTCAGCTATAGAAATAGTGCGGTATACGCGCCACGAAGTACCATAATCCCTCGTTTTTTTTAAAAATATCTCCCTGCATTTACCTGCTACGTTATCGTATTGCACATCGGTAGTACCTTCGTCATCTTGCTTCATAATAATTGCCAAATTTAAACTTAAAAATAATGTTTACATTGAATTGCAACGGTAAATTACTTTTAATTGACAAACCGTTGGTTATGGGAGTTATAAATCTTACGGAAGATTCTTTTTTTGAAGGAAGCAGGTTTATAAATCCTGATTCGATAAAAAATGAAGTAGTACAAATGATAAATGAAGGCGCGGATATTATTGATCTGGGCGCTCAAAGTACAAGGCCCGGTAGCAAACGGATTTCGCCGAATGAAGAATTGGGAAAGTTACTTCCGGCAATTGAAATTTTGACTAAAACTATTCCGGAAATAATTATCTCAATTGATACGTACCATTCAAAAGTAGCAGAAGAATCAGTTAATGCAGGTGCTGCAATTATTAATGATATTAGCGGCGGGGAAATGGATAAAAGCATGATTAAAACAGTTGCTAAATTAAAGGTTCCATTTGTGTGTATGCATATAAAGGGCGTTCCGGAAACGATGCAAAACCATGCAAATTATGAAGATCTAAAAAAAGAGATACTCGATTTCTTTATTGATAAAATAAATGAATGTAAAAACGCGGGAATCAACGATATTATTATTGATCCGGGCTTTGGCTTTGGAAAAAATATTTCTCAAAATTTACATTTACTAAAACATCTTCGACTATTTAAAATACTTGAAAAGCCCATTATGATTGGTGTTTCGAGAAAATCCACCATTTATAAAACATTAAAAATTACTGCTGAAGAATCTTTAAACGGGACCACTGTTTTAAATACAATCGGGCTACTTAACGGCGCTTCTATTCTTCGGGTTCACGATGTAAAAGAAGCAATGCAAGCTGTTACATTAGTTCAATCATGCAATAATGCTTAACTGATTTTATAAAATAAAAATTCGTCTTTTTTGTTGCTTTACTATTATCTGATTTCCTGGAATAGAAGTCATTGTTATTTGTTGGTTTACTGAAAAAACTTTCCTTTATTATCCTTGCGCATTTCTTTTTATATCAAAAAGTTTTGCAAAACAAAAGCGCCGGACTAAAAATCCGGCGCTTTTATTATTATTTTATTAGAAAACTATTTTCCGTTTGGCGGCACCGATGGAGTCTGTTGCTGTTGCTGCTGTTGTTGTTGCATTTTTTGCATCTGCTGCATCATTTGCTGTTGCTGCATCCTTTGTTGCTGCTCTTTTTGCATTTCCTGCTGGTATTGTTCCTGGTTAACTACATCAGTGATTTCCATATCAAATATCAAATTTGAATTAGGAGCTATTCTTGGAGGATTGCCTCGTTCCCTATAAGCCAGGTAAGAAGGTACAATCAATTTACCTTTTGTTCCTTTGTGCATTAATTTCAAACCATCTATCCATCCTGGAATAACGCGGAATTGGCTCATATCTACATATAAAGGCTCAGGATGTCCAAATTTAGGAATGGTATTAGAATCAAAAACACTGTCATTAAAAGTGCGACCGGTGTAGTTTACTACGGCAACATCTGTATCGCCTATGGCTGGCCCGTCTCCGGCAACGTCAGTAATTACATAAGTTCCCCATTTGGTTTTTGTTCCTGTAAGATTATGTTTTGTCATATAATCTTTGATAATCTGGTCATCAGCTTTTACCAGCGAATCATTGGCAGCAATTTCCTTTTCAATTTCTTTAACTGCTAAATTATAATTGATCTTTTTAGCCACTGCTTCAAAAGGTTTTGCGGCACTCTCGGCTGCTTCTTTTGAGGGAAGTAATTTTACAATTTTAAAAGACTGCACAATGTAGTTTCCTTTCTGCATGAAAGGTGCTCCACCTCCATATTTTAATAACGAATCAGTTGATTGGCGAATCACCAGGCTATCGCCTTCATGTACCTCTTTAAAATAAGGAGGAAGTTGGGCAGTATCATAAGGTAAAAAACGAGGAGCGCTACTTTTAATACTACTAAAAAGCATGGTGTCTATTTTGTTATCCTTATAGGTTGCAAAAAGATTAACTTCCATAATATCGCCGGCAACCGCTTTTTTGCCGTTGGAGTTTGATATTATTTTATACTCAGTTCCATCTTTATCTTTTTTAAAATCCTGTTGTTGGCATCCCGTCGCGGTTATAAGAAACGCCATCGCAACAAGGCAGATTGTTTTGTTCATTTTTGATTTTTTAAATATTAATTGGTTAATTGTTGTTCATTTTCTTTAATGGCCTGCTTAAACTTTGCAACTACTTCTTCCAGTGGTTCTTTATTTTTTCCTCCCGCAGCATTAAAATGTCCACCACCGTTAAAATATTTTCGGGCAAACGTGTTTACATCGAATCCACCTTTGCTCCTGAAAGAACTTTTTCTCTCATCTCCCCTATCAATAATAACGGCTGCCAGTTTAATTCCTTTGATGCTCAACGGAAAATTTACAAGCCCTTCTGTGTCCCCGGTTTTTACATTAAATTTTATAAGATCTTTTTGAGGAATAGAAATTAAAGCCGTATTGTATTCATAAAAAATCTCCATCCTATTTAGTAACGTATTTCCAAAAAAACGAAACCTCCCTTCCAAAAAATTATCAAATAAATTTTCATGAACCTGGCTGTGATTTAAACCACTTTCTTTTAATCGGGCCACCATTCTATGCACATCTGCGGAAGTTGAGTTAAACCGGAAAGAGCCTGTGTCCGTCATTACACCCGCATATAAACATTCCGAAACCTGGGTATTAATTTTATCGTCGTAGCCACTATTAATAATAAAATCAAAAACCATTTCAGCCGTAGAACTTTTATTAGTATCGCTTAATCCATAATTAAAAACTTCAGTTTGTGGCTGCTGATGATGATCGATTAAAATCTTTGTGCAGTCCAGGTTTTCGATAACGGACTCCATATTTTTTGTGCGGTTTAGCACATTGAAATCAAGACAAAAGAGCCAATCCGTTTTTTCCAGCGCATTCATCGCCTTCTCATTTTGCATTTCGAAGTCCAAAACTTTTTTTGCACCCGGCATCCAGCTCAAAAAACCCGCCCAATTAGTCGGAGAAATAACAGTGATTTTATGGTCAAACTGGATTAAAAAGTTATACAATCCCAATCCCGAACCCATGGCGTCAGCATCTGGCTTTTGGTGAAAAGTGATGACAATGTTTTTAGGCTCAGTTAATAATGGGAAGATTTCGCTTAAAGATTTCATAAAAGGTGGCAAAAGTATTAATTAATACTCAAAGTGAGCAATTGTTTTATGATGCAGGTGTTTATTAAATCCTAATCTTTTTTTTTACCTTTTCTACAAAGAATCATTTAAAAAAAAAGGCCGACGAAAATTCGTTGGCCTTTTTTAATAATTGAACAAAATTACTTAGGGATTAGACGCATTCCAGGTATTATTTTCTTCATTAATGTCCGGAAAAACGTGATCAGGATCTATTGTCACTGATTTTAATTTTTCATTCGAATTTAATTTTTGAATCCATGTAGCACCATTTTGCCAAACTTCTACCGGTATTTTTAAAGTATCTGACTTTCCACTTTCGGTTTCATATTGAAGATACAGGGGCATTGCCATTTTATCAAGGTTTTGAACAGTTACCAAAGCACCTTTAGAAGGATCATCGTCTACATATTTAACAGAGGTGATGGCCTGATCTAATTTATAATTTTTAATGAACATTTCTTTCCAGAACCAGCCGAGGTCCTCACCGGTAACATTTTCAATTGTCCTGAAAAAATCCCATGGCGTAGGATGTTTATAAGCCCATCTTTTAATGTACAATTGAAAAGCATAATCAAACCTTTCTTTACCAATAATATCATTTCGTAAAAGTCCAAGTGCGTAGCTAGGTTTTGAATAAAGAGCGGTACCAATGTTAGCTTCATGCAGTGCATCCGGCTCGCTCATTATTGTTTCGCTTTTATCGCTGAAAAGGTATTGATACATCCTTCCATTATTTGGTCTTTTATTTACATACTCGCCATTATTAAAATCAGCCGTGGAAAGGACGTTAATAAAAGTGTTAAAGCCTTCGTCCATCCAGCCATATTTTCTTTCATTGCTGCCAACCACCATAGGGAACCAAGTATGGCCAAATTCATGATCAGTAACACCCCAAAGCCTGCCGCCTTTTGATTTTGCGTTACAAAAAACAATTCCCGGATATTCCATCCCATTTATATTACAGGCAACATTGGTCGCATTATCATAAGGAAATTCGAACCATCTTTTAGAATAACCCTCCAAAGCGCCTTTGACATACTCGGTAGATCTTCCCCATGCAGAATCACCATCAGATTCTAAAGGATAAACACTTTGTGCCAGTCCTTTTCTTCCGGAAGGAAAATTAATTCTCGCAGCATCCCAGATGAAAGCTTTTGAAGCAGCCCATGAAATATCTCTTGCATTTTTCATTTTAAAATGCCACGTGATATTGCCTTTTTGTGGACGGGAAGAAGGATTAGTAACTTCAGAGGCAGAGCGCAACATTACGGTTTTATCACTTTGCCTTGCCTGCGCCAATCTTTTCATTTCGGTACTTGTCAATACTTCTTTCGGATTTTGAAGGTCGCCGGAACCAACCACAATCATATCTGCCGGAGCCGTAATATTATAATCAAAATCTCCATAATCAAGATAGAATTCACCCGCTCCGAGGTAGGGCAATGTGTTCCATCCTTCAATATCATCATAAACACACATGCGCGGATACCACTGGGCAATCGCGAAAATTTTTCCATTTTTAGTATCAAGAACGCCGGTTCGATCGCTTCCATCTTTTGGAATGTTGTATGAGTAATCGATTTTTATTTCTGCGGTTGCGCCATGTTCCAATGCCTTAGGCAGGCGGATTTGCATTCGTGTATCAGAAATAAGATTAAACACATCGCTGGAAGAAGTCTTTCCTTTTTCAGCAGCTAAAAGCTTGACTGATTTAATATCGTAGCCTCCGTGAAAAGTTGAGTTTATGTCACCGTAACGGCTTCTTCTTGTAGCGGGAAACTTTGCCTGACCGCGAGAATGTAAATCGAAAAGATTCTGATCAAGATAGAGCCAGAGAAATGGTAATTTCTGCGGACTGTTATTGGTATAATAAATTATTACGCTCCCGGTTATGGATTCTTTTGAAGTATCCAACGTAGCGTTGATCTTGTAACTAGCTTTGTTCGTCCAGTATTTTGGGCCCGGTTCGCCATCCGCTGCTCTATATTCATTTACCGAAGACGGATAAAAGTTAGGAGTAAAAAGGTCGTGCTCATCATAAGTAGATTTTTGATCCTGGGCAAACGAAAAAGTGCTACCTAAAATAAAGGAAAAGAGGAAAATAAATTTAATTTTCATCAGGAAAGAGATTTTAATTTTTAAAAAAAATAATTATACCGATTTCAAAGATATTCATTTAGAATAACAGAATGACCTCAAAAAATACTATTGATGGTTTATTTATATAAGTGGTACCTATTGAGGGATAAAATAGAAACTTAAAATAAAAATGTGGCTTATTTATTCGTTTACTATATCCCATTGACAAACTCTTCAGACCTTAAAATTGTCTCTGCCATGATACCTGCGCAAATCCCTGCATTCCCTCAATGGGTGGATTCATTTTTTTTATCGAAATAGAAATGGATTTCATTTCGGGAAATTTTTTACGAATCTCATTTCCTGTTTCCATCACAACTGTTTCCAAAAGAGGCGTAGGGATATTCATTTTTCTTTTAATAATATCATAAATCTGGGCATAATTGACGGTTTCCTCGATATGCACTATCACTTGATCTCTTTCATTAAATTCTAATGTAGCATCAACAACATATTCGTTTCCCAGAATCTTTTCTTCCGGATGAATGCCATGAAAAGCATTGAATGAAAGATTGTGAAGCTGAACCTTAATCATAAAGAGATTTAATTGATTGAATTGTAATTTCTTTAATCCTCTTCTTTTTCAGACACAGCTTGAAAATGATCTGAAGGAACCGGATGCTCCAACATGCTTAAAAACCGTTCAGCTTCGAGGGCTGCCATACAACCAGACCCCGCAGCAGTCACTGCCTGACGATAGATCTTATCCTGCAAATCACCTGCAGCAAAAATGCCTTCTATATTAGTTTTTGTACTGTCCGACAAAGTTTTTACGTAACCAGATTCATCCATTTCCAGCCAGCCTTTGAATATATCAGAATTAGGCTGGTGGCCTATTGCTACAAAATAAGCACTTACAGGTATTTCTGTCTTTTCTCCCGAAACAGTATTCACAATCCGTACTGCTTCTGTTTTTTCTTTACCCACAATTTCATCTACTGATGTATTCCAGTAAACTTTTATATTTTTTGTTTCCAAAACCCTAATCTGCATTATTTTGCTGGCGCGCATGGCATCTTTTCTTACAAACATGTGCACAAAACTGCAAATTTTACTTAAATACAATGCTTCTTCCGCAGCAGTATCGCCGCCGCCTACAATACAAACTTCTTTCCCTTTAAAGAAAAATCCGTCGCAAACTGCACATGCACTTACTCCGTGACCGTTTAATCTTTGCTCACTTTCTATGCCTAACCATTTGGCACTCGCTCCTGTTGCGAGGATAATAGAATCGGCGCTTATCCACGTTTCTTCATCTATTAAAACTTTACTAGGGCAAGATCCGAAATCTACTTTTGTAGCCAATCCATATCGAATATCTGTGCCCATTTTTTTTGCCTGGTTTTCAAAATCAATCATCATATCCGGCCCCTGTACCCCGTTAGGGTAACCTGGATAATTTTCCACTTCGGTAGTAATAGTAAGCTGGCCTCCAGGTTGTATTCCCTGGTATAAAATCGGAGTGAGATTTGCTCTTGCAGCATAAATTGCCGCTGTATAACCGGCTGGTCCCGAACCAATAATAAGGCATTGAACATGTTCTATCTCTGTCTTCATAATTCTTAAATATAATATTTACAAAAATAACGATTTTGTTTGTTGGAATTCCTAACCCTGTGTAAAAGCAAAATTTTATTCATTCGTGGATTTAATTCATCCATTTAAAAAATTAGAAAGCTGCAAACAAAAAAATAGCGTGTTTTTTTGTTTGCAGCCTAATTCAATATAATCAATTAAGAAAATCAGTTGGTAACGGTAGCATAAATTACCGCATCATTAAAATCGTTGTCACAATCTGGGCTGGTTCTATTAAAATCTTCAAATCCAATTAACACAATTTTTTGCGGAGCATAATAAATTAAAACGGCATGCTTTTTCAAATTGGGATCTACTTCTGGATTCAGTGCATCATTAGTGCAGAAATGAACGGCATCATTATTAAGAGAACTTTTAGAGGGTTGCCACGCGTCTTCCATTAAAACAAAACCTATAGAAGTTCCCGCACTAAAATTTCCAATATTTACCTTATCTCCAGCCACTAAAGGTGTAAGATGTCCGGCACTGGGGAAAAAATAAGTTATTGTTTTTATATCCTTTGAACTTGTTGGCGGCTGACTAGTTGGATAAGTGTAAAAAGCAATCGCATTATTATTTGCGCCACCTTGAGAAACAAATGTTATATAAACAGTTGAAGGTTGGGTAATAGTAATATCACCAATTGCAGGATTTTTGAATAATTCCGGATGCCTGTTAGGAAGATTAACTCCATTCGGAAGAAGCGTATCGATAAAATTTAGTAAAGCGGGAGACAAAGTATCTTTGAGCAAATTGTCAGGCTTACCCTGGGTATTATAAGTTGACAAAGTTTCATAAGTCGTCGAAGTAAATTTAACAGGCCTCGTTACGGGATCTTTTCCGCACGCGCTAAATAATAAAATAGCAATAGCAAGATGAAAGTAATTTCTTGTTTTCATATTTGAGGTATAGTTTAGAGGTATATGCAATAATAAAACCATTTCAATAAAGTCAAAACGTTTGACAGAAGTTTTGTTTTAAATCAGAGTAAGCTTCTTAATTTACCAAAAAACCCTGTTTTTAATTTTCTTGAAAAAGTTCTCTAGAATTAAAATTAAACCATTTTAAGCAGTTTTTTATTTTTATTATCGAAAAACCATTGAAAAAAGATTATTTTAATTCATAAAAATTACAACGAAGAGTTATAATTTAAATTGTGCATTATTTTTTTTGCCAGTATGATTTTTTTGCTAATTCACTTTTTTTAAAATTATAAAAACAGAAGTTATTTTATGTTGAAGAAATTATTATTATTTTTGCGCCTCTTTGGCTGCGTAGCTCAATTGAATAGAGCATCTGACTACGGATCAGAAGGTTTTAGGTTTGAATCCTAACGCGGTCACTCTGATAATAAGCCACTTACTTAATTTCAAATGTAAGTGGCTTTTTTATTTCACCAACAATTTCACCAACAATTTTCCATTTAATTTGTTATCGATATACAGGTGATTTTTTATCAGTGCCCACTTCATAATATTTTTTAAGATGAGATTTATTGCTAAAATGAACGTGCTGGTCGTTCACAACCATACTAATTAAATTAATGCAACAGGCTGAAGTTATGACTGGTTATTAACGGAATATAAAATTCCCAAACTTTTAATTATTTTATTGACTTGTATTGGTAAATATGCACAATTTGTTTTGCAGCAATTCGAAGTGACAGCATTATCACTAGTAACTAATATGCTCAGTTAAATGACCGTCCCAAAGAATGATATTTAAGTATCATGTTGCGTTTCAATCAACTTTTTTTATTCTTATAAACTTAATACTTCCTCGCATCAAACAATATTTTCCTCGTTTCTTTTTTAATCAGGATCACTTCAGGAGACATTTTTTTCATGGGCATCGAAAGAATAAAACGAGCCATTTGATTACCTTTTACAAACTCACCGGATTTATAATAGAGTTGGACAAGTTCATATCTTGGAGCAAATTTATTGGGTATCAAATTCGATAAATCTTCAAGGTTTTTAATAGCAGCCGGAATATTTCCAGATTGGTAATAAGCGTCTGCATTAGATGCAAATGTTCTAGATGAAATATAATATTTCTTACTTTCTTCCAAAATGTTTAGTGCATTAGCCGTATCGCCAAGATCTGTCAGATGTTCGCCCATATCTAATAAGAATTTTCCATTAGTAGACAAAAAAGTATATAGCATTAAGTATCCGTTTTTTATTTGGGATGAAGGCATTAATAAATCCTCTCTTAAAGAATTCCATTTTGATATGGCTAAATAATGATTCATTGATTTAAAAGCTACAAGACCAAGGATGAATTGCGTCAAAAAAAATATCATTATTCCGAAACCAGTTATTTTTTTTATTCCGGGTGATATTGAATTCTTTCCATTAAGTAGCAGACCGGTTACGCAAAACGCCACCAAAAAAAGTGTTGCATTACAGTGTAAAGGATAAGAAGATAATCCGGCAATTAATATTAAAATTAATGTCCTCTTCAACGTCACTACAAAAGTTTTGTTCTCCTTTGATTTTTTATTAAATAAATAGATAAGTAAAATAATACAACATGTAAAACCGAACAGCCCGGTTTCTATTAGCATTTGTAATGGTTCATTAAAGGCGACATGTGTGTCATCGGTATTCAGAAAATATGATATCGGCGGAGAATAATGCGAGGAGAAATATTCAATTTGCCATTTCGGATAATAATAAGGAAAGTTTCCTAAACCAATACCGGTAAACAAATTATTTGAAAAATGATGAATAGCGGTTCGCCAGATGAAAATCCTGCCTTCAAAGGATGCAGGCCTTATTCTAATAAGATAATATAAGCCTCCGGCAATTAATGCAGCTAATACCAAGCCCGCCATCAGCTTACTATTTATCTTAGAAATATTTGACTTAATTGTATCGCTAATACTGGTATTCAAAGAAAAAATAATGGCAGCGATAAATGCTATAATAGCAGTCCTGGACTCAGTTTTGTCTAAGAGTACTGTGATTAAAATAACTGTTGTAATAAGAACTATTTTTTTAAATATTTTACCGCCAGGTAATATTTTTAAA